>JBCBHT010000245.1:0-11240 GCA_038525335.1 Cyanobacteria bacterium J06621_15
ACCGGACACGCTTCGCTAACGCAATGACAACCACAACCTTAATTTTGCAAAATTGGGATGCTCCCAAAATAAATTGATTATACCGTCACGCACCATCATTTATTTCATCAATAAAACGATAATTTAAGATAATATTTTATTATTCAATTAAAACAATCGAAAAAAATCAAAATTACTATTTATCAAATATCAAAAAGTAAGCTTATGTTAGTCAATCATATTTCATATTAACAACAGAAAAAGAATGATAAAACAGAAAAATAAACCACCGAAATACAAATTATTTTTGCTGTCATGGATGGGGATTTATCCATTAATTACAATTGTTTTGTTGTTATTCGGACAGCAATTGATTTTATTACCTTTACCTTTGCGTACTTTGATTTTGACAGGAATTTTAGTTTATTTAATGACTTTTTTGGTAATGCCAAAATTAACTAAATTATTCCATCGTTGGTTGTATTTGTAGGAAAATAAAAAAATTAGAAAAGATAAACAGGAGATTTAATCATGAAGACAATAGATGAAAATGTAATTATTCGAGATAAAAAAGAAATTCGTCAATTAACAAATAAATGGCTTGATATCTGGAGTCCAAAGGATAAACCGTTTACAGGAGAAGGATTTGAAAATATTTTTGCAACTGGTAAAAATGAGATTTTAGTGTTTGACAATTTTGGTAATAGCGTTGTAGTTTTACGCAGCTTGGAAGAATATATAAATACTTGGGTTCCGGTAATGCAGAATTTTAGTTACTGGGAAATCGAGTTAGAAAATAATCTAGAAATTTCTGTTGACGGGGATTTAGCGGTAACTACCTTTTCTTGGATTGGTGCTGGAAAATCGCAAGACGGAGAAGATGTAAAAGTAAGACAATATGGTACCCATACTTGGAAACGTTTGAATAATCGGTGGAAATTGGTACACGAACATTTGACTGTTGGTTAAAAAATATAATTACAAGGTTGGTGGTTGCGCTCTTCTCCGGGTAATTTGGCGAAGACAGCGCAACTACGAACAATATTAGATAATTGTCATATTGATGTCATTTTCTGGATTCATAATAAAAACACAGAAAATTCATAAAAGTTCACAAATCTTTTTAGATAAGGGATGTGTGCATTTTTCTGTGACTTGAATAATTAAGCAAGATTTGGATATTACAGCGCAAAAACTGAGTACTAGCAACAGTCTTGGTTTGTTTATGCTGTAAATAATTCAATACCAGTTATCGATTATCCATTACCAGTTAACGAAAATGACTCAAACTATATTACCAGGTGCTACGAAGACTCCTCACGAACGCTATGAAACTTGGGCTAAATCTTACGATGACCGGACGAATCAATTTAAATGGTCTGCTCCTCAATATTTACTCAAAGCTGTTTTAAGTCATGCTCCTGTGAAGAGTCATTTACGAGTACTTGATATTGGTGTGGGAACGGGACAAGCTAGCGTACCTTATTTAGAAGCTGGAGCTTGTGTTACTGGGATTGATATTTCTCAAAAGATGTTGGAGGAAGCTAAAGCTAAAAATCCTCAATTTCATGCTTTGATAGAACATGATTTTAATATTCCTCTGAGTCAAGCTGGTTTATTAAAGCAAAGTTTCGATGTAATAATCAGTTGTGGAGCGCTTCATTTTGCTTCTGATTTAATCCAGACGCTTTTACAGTTGAGAGAAGTAATTGCAAACGGTGGAATTATTGCATTTACTTATATTCCTCCTCAAGCAAGAATTTTTAGTCAAGCTACACAATCCCATAATCCTTTTGATATAGAAAGAATTTTAGAGCAATTGAACTTCCAAGTGCTGGAACATCAATCATTTTTGGCTTATTACGATAATGGAGATAGCGACGACCCGGTATATTATCAATTGATTGTCGCTAGATGTACTCGGGAAAAAGATAATTTACTAGAATCGTTAGTTAATATTGACCGAACTGCTTGTGTTGACCGTTCCAAAATCGTTTCTGTCGTCAATCAACCTTTAATGAGGGGAATTAGTCAAACTCAGTGGAGCGATGATTTAGAAGAGGTTGAGAAACAGAATCAATTTTTAGTTGACACATTGCGATCGCAAATTTTTGCGGGTAAAATCGAGCCGAAAAAATTACCTTTATCGCAAGTCAGTGCAACAATTTCACGTCATGGAGTACCGGAAAGCGATATTTTGGTATTAATGCCACATCCCGACGACGAATCAATTTACGCTGGGGGAACAATAGCAGCTTTAACAGCAGCAGGATACAAAGTTCGTTTAGTAATCGCTACAGATGGGAAAGGTGGACGAGGTGCTGTTAATCGAAGAATGGAAGAATTGTATAATGCTGCGGAAATTTTAGGTATTGAACGAATTGAGGGTTTAGGATTAGATGATTTTGGTAAATATCGTAATTCTGCTCGTACTATTCCGGTGACGGCTGCTGATACTCTTGCTAAATGGGGATTGGATAATACGTTAGCGCTGATAGTCCATCAAATCCGTAAACATCGACCGAGAATTTTATTAACTCTACATCCAGAAGTTGACCCGAACTATTCCCTTCACGGACATCATCTCGGACTCGGAGTAGCTGCTCTAGTTGCATTTCATCTTGCAGCAGACCCAAAATATATTCTTTCAGATTCATCAAATTTATTACCCTGGGCAGTTGACGAACATCAGACTATTATTCCAGATTTTTCAAAAAACTCTAGCGCTAGGGATATTTATATTAAAGATGCTGAAAATAGAATTCGGAAAATTGAAATTAACAAAGAATTGAAATTAAAAGCTATCCAAGCTCATCAAACACAGCAATATTCCACCCAAAGGCTAATTTCGTTTCTCAAATCTGATAAACCAGAGGCCAACTTTGAAACAATCCAAATTCTTCAAAGACGATGTTGTAGCAATTTAATTACAGCAATTCCTTTAACATCGGATGAAAGACCTCACCCCTTCCCCTCTCCTTATCAAGGAGAGGGGTATAATCACCGAAATTGGAATTCTACTTATTATTCAATCCAACAAAGAAACTACCCCCGACACAAATTAACAGAATTATTAAAACAACAAACCCAAACCTGGGGAAATTCAAAAGAAATTCAAGCCAATATCGATAAACTCCAAAATCCACAAACAGTTACAGTAGTCACCGGACAACAAGTAGGAATATTAGGTGGTCCAGCTTACACCCTCTACAAAGCTTTGGGAGCGATTAAATTAGCGAGCGTATTATCAAATCAAGGTATACCAGCAGTTCCCGTATTTTGGATGGCCAGTTACGACCACGATATAGAAGAAGTACAGCAAATCAAAATTTTAAATAAACATCCCGAACCACAAACCCTCAACCTCGATTTACCAAAAACTAATTGTTCCGTCGGTTCCACAAACTTAGGATTAACAATCGAATCCCTACTAGACGAAACAGAAAGATTATTCGCAAACCTTCCCCACACCCAACAAATATCTAAAGTACTGCGAAATATTTACCAATCCGAAACCAACTTTACAACAGCTTTCGGACGCTGGTTAAACTATCTGACATCCGAATTCGGATTAATCATTCTCGACCCAAATCAACCCGAATTTGCTCAACTTGGTAAAAACATCATCGCTCAAGAACTATTCCTAGGTGATGGAACTCGACAAGCTTTTCAACGCTCCCGACAAAATTTAGCTAATAGCGGACAGACCGAAATAATACCCACAGACCGCGACGTTACCCAAGTATTTTTTACAGACAATAATCGCATCAGACAACGGTTAATTAAGGTAAAAGGAGGTTTTAGACTCCAACAAAGTAATCTTTTTATTACCAAAAATACATTACAGAAAATATTAGAAAAGCAGCCAGAAAGATTTACACCAAGTGCATTATTACGTCCCCTATATCAAGATACAGTCTTACCGACAATTGCTTATGTAGCTGGTCCCACCGAACAAAAATATTTTAAACAACTACCCGAAATTTATAAATGGGCTTCTATTCCGATACCGGAAGTAGTAGCTAGACCTTCATTTACCGTCATCGATAGCGGTACGGTTAATATATTGAACCAAGCAGGTGGAACAGTTAATTTATTGAATTCAAACAGTTCCGATGCTAGTACCCAAATCGGAATAGCTGGTTTATCTAAAGATATTCGTCTAGCTTACGAAAAATTAAACCAGTTACAACAGCAAAGCTTTGAATTACTCGAAATCGCAAAAGAAAATCAACCAGTAGGAAATAAATCCCTCAAACTCCAACAAGATATTGAAAACTGGTTATTAACAACAGCACCAATAATCCAACATTGGGGAACAAAACGGATTGAAAAAGTGTTTAACCATGCTCAGACCGAAATATATTCCCTTATCGGAACAGTAACGCAAGATTTAGAACGTTCTGGAACACCGGGTAATCCACCACCTCTAAAAAACACTTCAAAACTCGCTCAAAAACTAGGTAAATTGCAAAAAAACATTCTCCGAGAAGGAAGACGACAAAACACACCCGGAATAGTTGCTTTAAACAATATCAGTACTAATAACTCTCCCCAAGAAAGAAATCTGTCAACAGCAGAACTCATAATTAAACACGGTAAATCAATTATTCCTCATCTATTACAAATTTCCGAAATTGATAGTCCGAGGAAATTGGTAATGGGTAATTGGTAATTGGAATAATTATTTATTCTTCATCCTCTACCCCCTCTTCCCCCTCTCTCTTTGCGCTCCTCTGCGTAAACCTCAGCGCTCCTTTGCGTTTCAAAAAATATTCTTTCCTCTCTTCCACCTCTCTAAAAAAACCATGCTCTCCTCACCAATCATCAAAAACTATTCCTCTCTAACCTCAAATCTTCCATCAGAAAAAATTGCAATATTATGTCTCGGTGGTCTTGGAGGTAGCGGTAAAGTAGCGACCGAACTAGCTCAACAATTAACGTTAACAAGAAATTCTATATTCTTATTTACCAGTCCGGAAGCTCAATGGGTACAAAATCATCAATATCAATCTTTAAATTACATACCTGTAAACGCTCCGAAAACACCAACTTCCGCAAATTCCCAATGGATTGAACCACTAGCTCAACAACTAATCCATCATATTCAAACCCATCGTATCGGAATAATCAACGTTCATTACGCTGTCGGATTGATTGAAGCAGCTTTAATTGCTAAACAAAAATTATCCGAGCAAAATCACAACTTAAAAGTCTGTCTGACATTACACGGTAGCGATATTACTAAATTTGGACGCGATTCAGAGTATAAACACCAACTTAAAAACTCTATCGAAAAGTGCGATCGCATTACCGCTGTTTCTCACTGGTTAGCAGAACAAGCGGTAAAAATCCTCAACTTAAAAACCCTTCCCACAGTCATTCACAACGCTATAGACTTAGATTTATTCCAACCATTCCCCAGATGGAATAAAAATCAAAACCATACTTATAACCTTTGTCACGTCTCTAATTTAAGAGATGTCAAACGACCCTTAGATGCAATTACAGTTTTAGCAAGAATCCGAGGTGCTGGAATACCCGCTCGATTATTAATGATTGGTGACGGTCCCAACTTAACTACAGCTAAACAACATGCTTTATCTTTGGGAGTATCCGAACATGTAATTTTCGTCGGTTCAACAACACCATTAGAACTCGTTCGCTGGTTAAGCATCTGCGACTTACAACTCGTTACCAGTCAATCCGAATCATTTTGTTTAGCAGCACTCGAAGCAATGGCTTGTAGCGTTCCCGTAGTCGGAACCTTTTGTGGTGGACTAGAAGAAGTAATGGGACTATTAGACAAAGAACTGCCAGAATTATTATTATCCGTACCCGGAGACACAGCAGCAATGGCTGCAAAAGTTGTACAGTTATTCAAAAATCCCCAAATATACCAAAACCTCCGCAACACCCTACCAGAAAAAATCAAACACCACTTCTCCCGTCAAAATCAATTGCAAAATTACAGCAATCTTTTTGCTTTAGTTGGTAATAGGTAATTGGGAATAGGGCATAGGGCATTGGGCATGGGATATTTAGAATAAAGTCATCCGTTGCTATCCGTTACTAACCTCCTCCTTAATAGAATAAAAGTCATCCGTTGCCAACCCTTTCCCCTCTCATTACTTCTTACTTCTTACTTCTTACTTCTTACTTCTCACTTCTCACTCCTTAACATGAAACGACACCCTCCCGATATCCTAGTAATCGCAGCATTATGGCTGATGGTACTAGCTTCAAGCTCTCAAGCAACAATTATTGCTCCAATTCTTCCTCGTATCGGTGAAGCTCTTGATATTCCAGCAGCATTACAGGGGACTTTAGTTACTGGCTATGCGATTGCTTTAAGTACTTTTGCAGTGATTATTGGTCCTATATCCGACCGTTTTGGTAGAAGACTAATTCTTTTAGCGGGTACTAGTTTAATGTGTGTCATGCTTGCATTACATGCATTAGCAAATGATTTTACCTCTTTACTAACCTTCCGTATCGGTGCTGGTGTTTCTGGAGGTGTTTTGACTGGTGTAGCGGTTGCTTATGTGGGAGATTATTTTCCTTACGAGCGCAGGGGGTGGGCTAATGGATGGGTAATGAGCGGTTTTGCTTTTGGTCAGGTGGTGGCTGTTCCGATGGGGACGATTCTTGCAGAACAATATGGTTTTCGCTCTCCGTTTATTTTATTTTCAGCTATTGCAGCAATATCTTTTTTATTAATTTTGACAGTTATTCCCCAACCACCTGTTAATCATTCTCAGCAAAGATTATCTGTAAAATATGTTCTCAAAAGCTATTTAAAATTACTGAATCAACACAAAATTTTAAATGCTGGATTAGCCTATGCAACAATGCTTTTTGCTGTTTCTAGTTTTACAGTATTTTTTCCAACTTGGTTAGAAAAAGAATTAAGTATGTCTCCCTCAGCAACAGCAACTTTATTTATTGTCGGAGGATTAGCAAATATTCTTATTGGACCTCAAGCTGGACGCTGGTCTGACAAAATAGGTCGAAAACCGATGATTTTGGCTTCTTGTCTGCTATCAGCGGTTGTATTTACAATAACTCCTTTTATTGTTTCAAATACCATTACCGCTTATACGATATTCTTCTTAATCATGATGCTGCTAGCATTACGTTTAAGTCCGTTACAAGCACTATTAACTACCCTCGTTCCAGATAACCAACGCGGTTCTTTGATGAGTTTGGTTGTCGCTATCGGACAGGTAGGAGGAGGATTCGGTGGTGCTATTGCTGGAATCGCTTTTGCTCAATTTAATTTCCTCGGTAATGCAATACTAGCTGCAATTTCTATTTCCTGTACCGGATTGATTGTTTGGTATGGTTTATCGGAACCAGAAAGGTTAGAGCTTAAAAATCCTTAAAGTCTAAAAAGCACCCGTTGCTTAAATCGGGTTGACAGAACCTATTACAAAAAATATGAATAGCAATGCACAAGGAACAAAAACCTATCTCATATGATGGTTTACAAAGCAACAATCCGAGCATTTTACCCAAAAGGGATATCTTGCCACATTATCCGTTTAGGTTAATATGCTCAGAACCTGTTGCAGAAATGATTACAGCTTTAACTACCATCCTCGACGTTTTGTATTATCTGTATGTCTTAAACCTTTTGAGTTTGTGGTTAAACTTTTCCCGTTGAAGTAGTAAAGTCCATGAGGTTTAATTTGTCTTTTTGTTATTGGATACTGCTGGATACGTTTTGCATTATCAAAACCCCCTATCATACCAGAATTAAATGCAGGCTGACCTGCAAGTATAAATTCTTCACCGTATACTTTGCATATGCAAAAACCACCATTCTCCTTGATTGTTTCAGCCTTTATATATCGAGTACAACCTGGATTTATAACACCTCCATCATGACCTAATTTCTTCCCATTTTTACTAACACAAATAATCCAAACACTAAAACCGCTTGAATTTACTATCAAAGCCATAACAATTTATTTCAACCTCAAAATAATTAGATATACTCTCAACAAGTTCTACATGACTTATTAATGAACAACGATAGAGCGGTAACTCTTTATTTTAGGTAAGTCCGAGGTATTTTCGGAACTTACCGTCATTTTTAGCTAAAAAGATTTATCATTACTCAGAAAGTTACCATCCGCATAAAATGTTGTTAGTATATTTTCCTCCTGGTTTAAAACACCATTTATTTCTTTTTTCAGATAGTGTCCATACACTATCAAATCTAGTTTTTGTAGCTGCCAAACCCGTAGAATAGTAAGTTGTAGAATTCATCCCGGTATCTAGTTTAATACCAAGATTGCTGATGATAATACCTTTTCCCTCTAAACCTATACCAACACGACCGTCGCTGGATTGTTTAATATCTAAACGGGGTTGTACATTAGCTCCGGACATATACGCCACAACTATATAAACAGGATAATCACCGTAATGGTCTCTGTTAATATATCGAGCATAACCTGGATATATTGAAGGTGCGTGTTGGTGAAACTTTAGACCATCGGCTCTGTATCCTACAAATTTTACTTTGCGGGGTGTTTGGTTTATGAAAACTGCCATTTTTTGTACCTCTATATCTCAAAAATTACGGTTTTGGTAAACTGATTCATGTTGTACTAACTTCTACAAGTTTCGTTACTTTATTAGCGTATCTTCCGAGCCTAGAATGAATCAAATGCGATTTAACTATGTCGATATGAGATGAAAAGGCTGTTTGTAAAAGGATTATGAGTTTTGGGTGGTGGTAAATCAATTTCGGGTATCCCATACTTTTTTCTCATCTGACAAAACTGGGGAGAGGGGTTCATAGTTCCCAGTTTTAATCTGGGAACTAGACCTAACTTAATGGATTTATTTTTTACCGATGTCGATGTATGGGCCAAACATAATAATACATATTGTTGTAGTTAGGACGTGGTGCTGGGTTAAGGTTTTGTTGGCAATCGACATATACAATTCGCCCTCTAGAATTGAAAGCACAAGTCATATGACCTATTTCTCCATTTCTAGGAGAATAACCAATAGCAAATTCATTGGTAGATTCTCTGAGCATATAATTTTCAGCATCATTTAAATTGGAAAATACCTGGTATCTACCTGTACCAATTCTTACTTGTTGGACCATATCAGTCACATGACTGGGACCCAGACTCGGCCCATTCATGACGTTAGTCTCGTTAGCAAGCTCCTGAAGAGATCTACGGCTAAATGCAGCAAGAGTATATAATACACAATCGTAACGCTTCATAGTTCTAAATTAAGTGATTAAGTGGACTTGTTTTTAGTAGTTCACCAATTTGCGGGGTACATAATGCAAGCATAAAATTGTTTTCTCTTTCTGCTTCCCTGTTTATCTTCACCCGGCAACTTTGGGGAAGGTGAACTACTAAGTAATAAACCTACATCGAAAGGATTTTCTTTAAGCTGGTGATATGTGCAAAATTCTGTAGCATCCAGCTGCATAGTCCCAGCTACAGTATGCTAACCAATACACACCTTTTCGGTACCTTGTACCAGTTTTATATGGTTTTGCTCTAGAAGCCCACTGCCATTGCCAGGTAAGATATCCGCGAGGGTCTGTAGGTTGGTCGGCATATAAAGCTACGTAATCGTATTTACCGATGGAACCAGTATTGCTCCAGTTAAGACCTATATATCCACCCATATTTGTAATCGAAAGTTTGATTTCAGACATTATTATTACTCCATTGGTAATCTTGTTTCAAAAATGCTTGCTCCACTAATTAAACAGAAAATGAAAGTGGAGTAATTCAGCATTTAATATGTTTAATAAATCTCTCCTTGTTTTCGTTATATTGTTAGAATATCGTTGGGATATATACGAAATCAACCAGGGTTAAAACGGGCTAAAACTAAGTTGAAAAAGATGAAAATGCTGTTTACAAAAGGGTTTTAAGTTTGGGGGTATTGATAAAGTTATTTGAGGTACCCCAAACTTTTTTTAGAAATAATAAGAAGATATGAAAAAGATATGTGCCATAAACCCGGTTTTTTGAAAAAACCAGATTTCTCAAACCTTAGAAATGATTTATAGCAATCCTATTTGAGATATGAGAAAATACGTAGATTTAAATTTTAAATAAATGTATTTTTTGAATTTTACCTGGCGACTGTGAGTCGCGGCTACACAGACAAAACCCGCTGTGGCAGCGGGTTGTTTCATTCAGCCCACGTAGGTGGACTTTGTTTTTGTAGTAGCGGTTTCAACTGCTAAATTACTTACAAAATACTGTCAAATTCTCTCTCAACTTCTATCTCCATTTGATTCAGAATATTATCATAATCAGCAATTTTATATCCACTCAAAACAAATTTGCTAATTAATGCCCGTTTTAGCTGCTTTTTCTTCATGTGCAAAAGATTGTGAATATCCTGTGGGTTGAAGTTAGAACAAGAAGCAAACTCATTTATAGCCTTTGGTAATTTTTTATTTTGAAAATTTTTAAGCCGCTCTCTTTCTTTAGTAACTCGTGACTTTTTAGCTTCTAACTGGTTAAGTTTTAATTTTGTAGATTGCTTTTGTGCCTTTAATTCTTCTGTCAATTGGTTTGACTTTTGCGTAATTTGTTTATCGAAAATCTTTGCTTGTATCGCATCATAAACATCATATACTTTTATGGTTAATCTCTCGATTAGTTCTGTTTCTCCTTCTGCATCCTTTATACGGTTAGAAGTATGCGATAGTTCTTCCTTAACAGTAGATATTGCTCTATCAACTTGATTAAGTTCTACCTTGTTTTCTTTCAAACGATACTTAAGTTCTTTATGAACAAGGAAAAGGTAAGTTATGTTGTAGAGTTCATCTTTTTCGCGCTGCAATCTATTAGAAAGTATAGAATTAGCAGCTCCAAAAATAATAAAAAATAAACCACCTATTTCATCCATTGTTTTGTCCCTGTTGTAAATTTTGATTGTTGTGATTTGTGATACCAGTTAATTCAGTATTAGCAATAATAGATAAACTCAATTAACTGGTTTGAGGATTAAGTAAATTGACGTTATTGAATCAGAAATTAACTATGTCTCGATTGTTCTAATTAGGGTCGGGAAGTAGCATCTGGTGGGAGTTGAGGCATAGCTGCAGGCGTTGGAGTAGAGCCTGGTGCGGGTTGAGGCATAGCTGTAGGCGTTGGAGGAAAGCCTGGTGCGGGTTGAGGCATAGCTGTAGATGTTGGTTGGGATGCAAAAACCTGATTGCAAGCATTATTCAAAATTTGAGTTCGACTTCTACCTATGTC
>JBCBHT010000246.1:0-11160 GCA_038525335.1 Cyanobacteria bacterium J06621_15
CAGTCGGCAGTAGGAAGAAAATAGAGTAAAATTATTAAAAATTAAATATATATGGTCTAAAATCATTATATAGTAAGTATTTTAGTAATTTTAACTAATATTTTGGCATACTAACAACTGAAGAACCAAAAATATCTCGAACTCGGGTTAGCAAATAAAACTGCAATTGCTATGTGTATAATACTTTCTGGATTATAAAAAATTGGAGAGTGGCAGAATAAAGATTTATGATACGAGTATAGAATCTCAGACCTTACTTATTACTTAAAAATCAACATTTGGAAAGAACAAAACAAACAAACAGCTTTAAGATTGCAAGTGTTTAATAAAACACTACAACTAATACCTTAGAATTCTGTACCCTTTTTAGCTTAACCTGGCGTTGCCATCAAAATGGAGAAACCCTGTTTGAAAAAAAAACTCACAATTCAGGATATCTCCTTTTTGATGGGGAGGTTGTTGAGATGTCCAAATGAAGAACTACTAAACTAATGTTAAGCCAAAAATCATGGGTTAAATTTGTGCAATATCAGCACGGATAACCATGTCATTGAAGTCGTTATCACCACCGCTAAACAAATCCTCTAAGCCAAGGGTGTTGTTCCCTAACGAGCGAATATGCTCGATTTTATCGGAGTTCGCTTCAGAGAAGGAGAAGTAAACTTCGTTCCCTTCAGGACTGTCACCGTCTAGATTAGTAAAGAACAATAGACCATAATTAGAGCCTCCCTCAAGAGTAGTAATAGTATTTTGAGCATCAAGACTTAATTCCAAATTAGGTTCTTGAAGTTGGATTGCTAATTGTGTATAAGCTTCGCCATCACTGGGTGTGAACTGATTTCCTGTTATTGGGTCTGTAATAGTTCCTTGTGCATCGTCGATTTTATACAGACCAGCACTATTTCTATACGATGCATTTCCATCTACAGCAAAGTCGATTGTAACCTCTCCGTTAAAGGATTCTAAATCAAGTATATTCCCATCAAAGAGGCTTTCGTTATCTGGTATCTGTGTAATTGGGGTTTCGTCTGTAGGAACAATTGTTGAGTTTTCTATTACATCATCGTTCTCTATAACTACGGCTTTGCTATATTCTGTTTGTTGATTTGCAAAAGTTGCTGAAGATAACTCGCTGAGCTTGATAGTGAACTCTTCATTTGGCTCTACTTCTGTATCCCCATTTATTTCTACGTCAATTTCTGCACTAGTTTCACCAATTGGAATAGTAATTTGTCCGGATGTTTGATTGTAATCAGAACCAGAAGCTGCTGTTACATCGATAGTTTCGTATGAAAATTGAACCTCCTCGGTGGCTGGTGAAGATAAATTAACCGTAAATTGAGCAGTGCTGCTTCCGGAATCACCTTCCTCGATGGAAATATCTTCGATATCTACAACAGGAAGCTCTCTATCAGTCGATGTTTCTAAATCGGCTCCCAAACCAGCCACGTCACTTATTTCTAATTCCGGAGATGTTGATGGTGTTTCTGGCTCAGAAAGTTCTAATGGGCTTCCTACACCAGAGTCGTCAACCAGTTTTTCTTCGTCTTTTTTTTCTATCTCCTGACCGGTACTATCCGAGGATTTATCCTCCACAGCTTGATTAGTCTCACTAGGAGGAGCCGATGCTATTTCAATATCATTATCTCTATCCGTATTTGAATCCACACTTTCAGGATTGCTAGAAATTAAACCACCCACACTCGCAGAAAATTTACTAGCTAATTCCGATGCTTCAGGGACTATATCGGGTTGGTCTGAATCTATAATTCTTAATTCCTGAATATTTGCAAGACCAAAACCGTAAGCTTGAACATCAGCAACTTCCTGGAGTGACTTGGCTGAGTCTTCAAAACTTCCTCCTATAGTTGAATACCCATCAGAGAGAAAATAGGCTATGTTCTTTGTCCCAGAAGGTTGAGAAGAAAAAAACTCGTATGCTGTGTTTAGTGCTGCGTCGAAATTGGTAAAACCATTTCCAGATAAACCTTCAATTGTTGAGATTACCTCTGTGGCATTTGCTGGAGTTTGAAGGGATGCATCAGAACCAAAAGGAATTATTGCAAATTGGCTGACATCTGCAATTCCTGTCTCTATTAAGGATTCTGTTAAATTTGTATAGGCATCTTTAGCTTGCCTAAGCGTATTATTGCCGACACTATCGGATGTATCTATCAGATATGCAAAGTTGTATTGTATATCCTGGTCAGGGTTAACTTGTTTAGAATTGGACATTTTATTTTCCTTTTTTAGCTGTTAATTTTTAGTTTTGATTTAAAAATGTTTCTTGGGGTAGATGCCCTCAAAATCAAAATTACTGTGTTATCCTACATTTATAAAAACCTTTTTTCATGAGATAGAGCGGCTCTTTACAGAGCAAGAAACAAGATTATAATGTGTTCGATACACAATTACCTAACTTGTTTTTAAACTTGCTCTGTAAGCGAGAAAATGCTACTTCAGACGAATTTATTGTTTTTACAAAAATGTATCCTTCTTAGTTTTTGAAGACATTACTCTGTATATGTTCCCTTCGTCGTAGAAAATTATCCGGATTTTCAGCATCCTTATATAGCAACAGTTCTGACAATAAATTCATCTAATGCATTTTTCTGCTGGTATTACTTAGATAGCAAAAAGAAAGAAATCCATATTTAATTTTGTTTTCAAAGAGAACCGATAGCCGCTATAAGCGCAAGTATAGCTATGCAGAAACTAGCTATTACTCTACATGAGTTAATAACCCTGAAATGGAAGCTTTTAGAAACGCTTCAATTTATCTGAGTTTTACTATGTTGCAATAAAGCAATACAGTATGCTTGACATGTCCTCCGGAAATCTAATACTAACGCTGATTGGAAACTTTTCAAACAGCACGTACTAGAAGTAGAGCATGAATTTTTGCTTTTTCAGTAGAAATAATTAAATTTTAATTTTTCCACCACTCAATCATCTGTTTTCTTAGAAGAGATGAATTAATTTTTGCAGCAACAGGACAAGAAGGGAACACTTGCTTAGTAAACTTACTTATACACAATAATCCAAAAAATTGCAAAGTATTGGAATTCACATAGATTTTTTATTTCTTTACAAAAAGTTTATTCATTTCTCATAATTATAGTTGAATTGCAATTTGTTGCAATTGACCGAATGGTATATTCGCTAAAGATATTAAAAAAATCTTAAATTTGAAGATATCTTGATAATTAGCAAAAATTATAATAGCTTCCAATAAAGCTGTTGCAGTTAGGGAAAATGTACCCGTTAGAGATTATTAACTCTCAATCTAAAACTGGCAAGTAAAAAATATTTTACCAATACTCAATACTTTTGACAAAGCAGACAAATATTATCCCATTGAAATTCACATCTTCTAACAAGCAGTGTATTCAAGGGTTTGTGGGGAAGTCATTATTTAGTTGTTCAATCAGTAAAAATGAAGTTTCTTTAGAATTACAGAAAACGCTACAAGATGTTTGCTGTAATTAATTGTTGTATTTCGTTTTACGGAACTAGCTTTCAAGGACATCTATTCTGCTAGCTAATATCAAGCAAATAACCATCTATCTGTATCTGTTTTAGAAAGAACAGCAATTACGAAGAAAGGAAAACACGCAAGTTATTCGTAAGTTAATACCACACAACCTTAACAGTTGTGCATTTAATTTATATATTTCGGCAGATAGTCAGGGTGCCTGCTCCATGAGAGTATATTAAATTTAAATAATTGATTCAAATGCGTTTAGCTTATTAAACAAACCTTACTTCAAGCTAATAATTTCAGTTGCTCAAAAACTAACAGGACTTACGCAAAGCTAGTTTGTCATTGCGAGCGAAACGTTAGCGAAGCGTCTCCCGAAGGGAGATAGTGTAGCGAAGCAATCTCAGTGTTTATGCGATTACTATGTCCTGTCGGACACGCTCCGCTAACGCTATCGCTCGTAATGACGCAATTTCGTTATTTTTGCGTAAGTCCTAACTAAAACAACCGAAATTACTAAGCCTGTTATTTTGACATGTAATTAATTCTGTCTGACTATTTATCTAACAAACTTGACACTTTCAACTGTCTTAGTAAACTTGTCTGTAAATATACTCAGAATACTTCGGTCGCGTGTTTTTATATTAGCTGTAACCGACATACCGGATTGTAAAGGTAATTTTTCTCCGTTAGCGTTTAAGGTTTGTCGATTCAGTTCAACTTTAGCTGGAAAACGATAGTAGGGATAAATTTCATCCGGTGGTAGAGCATCTTCGCCAACCGATACCAGCTTACCTTTAATATCGCCAAACTCGCTAAAGTTGTAGCTTTCAATTCTGACATCAACGGGCATACCTTCTCTAACAAATCCAATATCTTTGTTGGTTATAAAAACTTCAGCCTTTAGAGATTGTTCTGGTACAACTTTTAGTACTGGCTCTGTGGTATTTGCTACATAACCAGGATTACCGGCTTTTAAATCAAATACGGTTCCGTCCACTGGTGCTCTGACAATTTGATACTTTCTAGTTAATTTTGCTTGCTTGATTTGACCCTCTAATTCGGCAATCCGCTTTTCATTGTCAACTATTGATTTATTAATTTGGCTGTCAATTTCAGCAATACGCTTTTCATTGTCTGCAATTTGAGTCAGTGTTTCTTTTGCAGAAGTTGACAAAGCATTTTGTAATTGCTGACCTGTTTGGCTCATAGCTAGTCTGAGACGTTGTATTTCCGCACCAAGTTGAGCGACTTCACTCTTGCGGTTGCTCACTTCCTGCTGTTGTTGCAAGTACTGTAAGCGAGCGATTCCCCCTTCTCTGTATAGGGGTTCTAATTTGTTGAGAATATCTTGGTTAATAGCTAGAACATTTCGGGAATTATTAAGTCTTTCTTGTGTTTGAGCTAATTGCTGCTGTAGCTGAGCGCGTTCTAACTTAATTTGTTCCGCTTGGGATCTTAATTCTGATTGGCTGGAAAATAAACGTAGTTGCTGTTCCCCGGTCAAATTTACACCATTAGAATTTCCGCTCAGCAGCACTCGGAAGAATTGATTTTCTTTTAATAGTGCATTGCGACTTTGAGCCAACCTTGCCATTTCTTGAGGAATTTTAATAGGAGCAGATTGGGATGGAGAACCCGCACTACTAAATAAGCTGCGATAAAACTGATTTTCCATTATCAAGGCTCTGCGAACATTATTCGCAGAAGCCAGTTCTGCTTCTGCACCAGCATGATCCAGATGCAACAGCACATCTCCTTGTTTTACTTGCTGCCCATCTTTGACAAAAACTTTTTCTACCACACCATTTACAGGAACTTGTATTTCTCTAACTGCTCCTTGAGGTTCTAACTTTCCCTGAGCGGGAATGGCTTGGTCGATTTTGTTAAATGCTGCCCAACTAATCGTAAATACGGTTACGCCCAAAATACTCCATAACGCGGCTCGCGAAAGAAATGGCGAACGTCTTAAAATAACAGCTTGTTCAAATTCAGGAATGTTCGATTTACCGTTTTTCTGATGAATCGAATCTTGAGGAGTTTTCCCGAATTTGGGGAGTATAGATTGTGGAGAGTTCTTGCCGTTAAGATTACCGTTAAGTTGAGTCATGGGAATTTAGGAGTTAGGAGTTAGGAGTTAGGAGTTAGGAGTTAGGAGTTAGGAGTTAGGATTTAGGAGTTAAGAGTAGTTAGGAGGTAGGAATTAAACCTTTGACCTCTGACCTTTAATCTTTAACCTATACCCACAATCCCAATTCCCATTCTGATTAAACTTGTGCTTCTTGTTGCTGATATAAACAGTAGTAGCGCCCTTTAAGCGACATTAGTTCTTGGTGAGTTCCTTGTTCTACAACATAACCTTTGTCTAACATCAGAATCATATCAGCATTGCGGATTGTACTTAACCTGTGCGTAATAAAAAACACTGTCCTGCCTTTAAAAGCTTCTGCTAAATTCAAGCATACCTGACGTTCGGACTCATAGTCGAGAGCGCTGGTAGCTTCATCAAGAATTAACAAACGAGGATTTTGCAAAATTGTACGGGCAATTGCGACTCTTTGCCGCTGTCCGCCGGATAAAGCGCTACCTCGTTCGCCTACCCTACTATTGTAACCATTAGGCAAGTCCATGATAAATTCATGTGCCACTGCTATTTTAGCTGCTTCTATAATCTCTTCTGGGGTAGCATCAGGATAATTTAAGGCGATGTTTTCCTGTACGGAACCTTCAAAAAGTAATGTATCTTGAGGCACAATTCCTACTTGCTGTCGCAGGGAGTAAAGTTCTACTTTATTGATATCGTAACCGTCGATGAGAATGCGACCGGATTCTAAAGGATAAAGGCGCGGTAGCAGTTTCATCAACGTACTTTTACCGGAACCACTTTGTCCAACCACACCAACAAATACCCCTGCTGGGAATTCTAAGCTAATGTTATTTAACTGCATTGGACCGGTGGGTTTGAAGCGGAAGGAAACGTCATCGTATTTGACTGCTCCTTCAATCATCGGCATGGGAATATTACCTTTGTCTTCCTCGCTAGCTTCTTGAGGTGAGTCAATAATATCGCTTAAGCGTTCTAAGGATAAAGCGGTTTCTTGGAAATTTTGCCATAGTTGGGTAAGACGTAATAAGGGAGAGGTAACGTAACCGGCGATAATACGAAAAGCGATTAACTGTCCTAAAGTTAGCGTTCCTTCTAATACTAAGTAAGCTCCCACCCACAGTACGAGTAAGCCGGAAAGCTTATTCAGAAAACCACTGGTAGAACCAGCAGCAGTAGAAGTTTTAACTGTCTTGAAACCAGCACTGACATAACTAGCGTAACGTTCCTGCCACTGCCAGCGAGAGCGTAATTCAATATTTTGGGCTTTAACTGTCTGGATACCCGATAAAATTTCTACTAAGTGAGATTGTGCGTGAGCGTTACGTTCTGCTTTATGCCTTAGCTGTCGGCGCACTATGGGAGAAACAACAAAGGTGAGGATGGCAAATAGCGGTAACGTTCCTAGGGCTACCAAGGCTAGTATCCAGCTGTAAATAAACATCACTACGATGTAAATTACGGAGAAAACTGCATCTAAAACCACTGTTAAGGCGGTTCCGGTTAAAAAGCTACGAATTTTTTCTAATTCGTTTACCCTTGTGGAAAGTTCACCTACGGGTCGCTTTTCAAAGTAACGTAATGGTAGCCGCAGTAGATGGTCGATAATTTCCGAACCCAGAGCCAAGTCAATACGGTTAGTAGTATCGACAAATAAATAAGTACGAATACTGGTAAGTACTGCTTCAAATACTGCAATTACTAATAAAAATACACCGAGGACTTGCAGAGTGTCCGGACTGTTTTGGTTAATTACCTTGTCAATAATTACCTGTGTTACAAGGGGATTTGCTAAACCGAACAACTGCACGAAGAAAGAAGCAATAAATACTTCTACAAGTACGCCTTTATACTTATTTAAAGAGGGTAAAAACCAACTTAGTCCAAATTTTTGCTGTGGGGTTTCTTCGGTGGCTTGCAGCAGCAATATGGGAATGGCATCTTGTGGTTCTTCGGTTTGAGGTTGGGACTGAAGCAGCACCTGTGCAACGTCTGAGGTTTTTTGGCGCAGGATTCCCGATTCCGGGACACCAACTACGATATTTTTCGGGGTAACTTCGTAAAGTACCGCAAAACTATCTTGCCATTGAACTATTGCAGGTGGTTCAATTCTTCCTAATGCACCAGAAGGTACGCCAACTAGTTGGGGTCTTAAACCTACTAATTGAGCTACAGCACCACACTGCTGCAACGACAGCGAACCGGTACGCTTTTGTTGGTTGACTAAAACTTTACGAATAACTTCCTTACGGAAGGGCATATTTAGATGTTTGCTCAACATCTGAAAACAAGCGAGAATAGCATTTACTCCCCCGCTACCACGCACGTGGGGATATTGAATCGCAGCAGTAGAATCTTGCTTATAATTACTTTCGGCTTCAGGTGGTTCGTTGGGAGCGTAGGGAATACCTTCGTATGTTCCCGAAGACTCCCCAGCAGGAATAACTTCTGCAATGTCCGCTTGTTGAACTTCTTCTGTAGTGTCTTGCAGCATGTCTTCTGGTGGTGCAAAGACATTTGCTTTCACTCCTAACAAACGAACCCGACTTCCTCTTGGCAAAGATTCATCTTGGTCAAAACGATTGCCAATTAATTCGGGAGAAACCGTTCCTCCACTGACCAACCATACATAATCGCGATTTAACTGGTTTGTAGCATCGCGATTGACTAAGTTAACAACTTGGGTTTCATCGAAAATTTTCAGTGCCAATTCTTTAGTATTAGCACAGTCGGAGGCTTGTAAAATTAATTGGTTATTTGCAAGAGTTCCTAGTTGCTTGGAGAGTAATTCAAATACTTCAACTATTCCTGCACGATTATAAAAATATGTGCCAAAGCTGTCTTCCTGACCTAATAAAGCCAAAAACTCAGCAGCATCAAAGTTGATACAAATAACTTCCGTCGAAGCTATAGCAGTTGATCCAGGTACTCCCCTCACTGTTTCCAGCCAACCCATAACTTCCCCAGGTTGCAGTCTTGCTAAAGTTACAGGTATTTGGGTTTGAGGTTGATAACCTAATAAACGAACTTGACCGGAAAAAAGAACCGATATTTGAGCAGGCATTTTTTCGCGTGCCAAAATCACCTGTCCCATGCGGTAGCGGAACAGCTGTGCTTTTTGTAAAAGCCTTGTCATTGAAGACTGCTGTAGCTGATTAAAAGGAACAATCTCCGCTAAAAATTCTTGGATGTTGGCTGTTGTATAAGTCATGGGAATTTTGGATTTTAAGTTTCGGATTTTGGATTAATCCTCTGGATGCACCTGAAAAATTGATAATTTTGGATTTAAATTTGGATTTTGGATTATATGAAATGATGATGTGTTTTTGCTTATAGGACTAAACTCAGACGATAATGCACTCTTTAATAAATTAATAGGATAATTTGTATCTTTTATCTTACTGGGAATAAGCATATATAACTAAAAATGGCATAGCTTGAAACCGTTTAGACTTCAATCCAAAATCCGTCGATGCGCCAGTTTTGGGGAAAGAACATCTACACCCCAAAAATTCCGCAACGTCTAAAATCTCAAATCAAATTAATCCGTTTTAGTATCACCTTCATCTACCGATAAATGACTATTTTGGATAGCAGAAGATATTTCTCCTTGCAGCCAGGTTTCAAATTGCTCGTTTAACAATCGCTTATGGGTAGCTGTATCTAGCTGTGCAGGAATAAATTGTTCCAATCGGACAATTAAAATCCAATCTCCCAAGCGAGTTGGTGGCAATGCTTGTCCTGGCTGAGATTTGAGCAACATTTTAGCTAATACTGGATGGGGAACCCCCAGTTCTACTGGACCAATTAACCCTCCTGTCTGTGCTTCTGGTCCTTTGGAATATTCACGAGCAAGTTCCGCGAAAGGCTGCTCATCTTCTTGAACGCGAAAGTATAATTCTTGGGCAACGGCAATATCATTAACCCGAATTAGCGAATAGATTACTTTATCTAGCTTTTCTTTGCGTTGAAGAAAATATGGTTCTACTTTTGATCCCCAGGTATCTTGTTTAAATTTTTCTAAACGAAGAGTACGAGTTACGAGATAATCTAGCTGTTTGCGTTCCAAACCACGGGATTTGAGCCAACCTTGTAATTGTTGTTCATCTCCTAACTGCTGCTGCTGATAAAACTGTTTGTATGCTTCGGTAAATTCTTCTTCAGAAAGCTTTATAGAAGCAGTTGCATCATCAATAACTATTTCTCTAAGCAGCTGAGGCAGCATTCCGTACTGTTTCAGTAACGGAAGAATCTCATCAACATTAATAGCGCGATCGCCTATTTGTAAAAGTGCGCTCATAATATCAGTATCATTCGGGTTGCCGCTGTCATAAATTGTTTCAATCAAAGTATGTCTATAAAGTTATTAACAGGTTTTTACTTGGTTAATAAAGAATAAAAGACAACATTTGGATAATTTTAATAATAACTGCTGAATGTTATTAATACCTAGATATAGGAATATATGCCATTCGGGTAATTACTGAAAAATATAGTAGTGAAAAAATCCTACCTTTGCCAAGGGTAGAATAAATACATACGTAAGTTTTTTTACATTTTTTCCATAATTTGCGATTTGGGACATGATATTTAATAGTTTAACCCTTGTAAAAAATTGATATTCGGTTTTTATGCAATAG
This sequence comes from Cyanobacteria bacterium J06621_15, assembly GCA_038525335.1. Lineage (GTDB taxonomy): Bacteria > Cyanobacteriota > Cyanobacteriia > Cyanobacteriales > Nostocaceae > Rivularia. Next base: position 10,226 of record JBCBHT010000246.1, read on the forward strand.
AAATAAGAGCAGGGGGTTAAATCTGCTCTGATAAATTATTAATCAATGAATTAAGATTATTAAAGCCGTATAATTATCCTTGACACCATGATTGTGATAGTGATAACAAATACCATCAAGAAAATCTAGCTGTATCCTTTATATTGTTTACAAATAGTTAAAAGTGTATTTAAACTAATCAGCATTTGTTCTAATACAAGACAAGTAAATAGTGCAATTTTGAAGAGAGTTGGTATTAGAATTTGGTGAAAAGAATTCGTAGTTGAGTGGATAGAGATGCCAATAGCACAACAATTATCACTAATTATCACTAATTGTCACTTTAGTGTTGAATTGTGGTGTTAGCATCTCATCCGTCAATTTTTAAACAGTAAAATCAATCTTGACAATCAAGTCGTTATAGTCCATATCTCCACCATTGGGTAAATCTTCAAAACCAAAGGTGTTATCAGCAAGTAAACGAATGTGGTCAACTCCATCTGAATTTGCTCCCAAATATGGAAAGTAAATTTCGGGATTGTTGCTGGTATCGCTGTCGGTAAGCTGGTCAAGACTACCGTTAATAATAATCAATGGAGCAATAATCGAACCGGTTTCAATTTCAGCGGTTCCGGTTTCTACACCTTGGTTAGCTGTACTAAATTTAACAACTTCACCGGTAACTGCATCTTTGACCAGGTTATCAAGAACTTTTTGTTGGTAGCTGCTGGTATTAGGTGCTAATCCGTCAACTTTTCCTGACTCGTCATCAACTTTATAGAAGTAGACTTGGTTATTGAATGCTGCTTCTCTAAATATGGAAAAGTTTGCAGTAACAGTAGATTGATTTAAACCGGTCAAATCAATCAATTCAGCTTGAGAAGAGTTTTGTTGATTTGTACCTAGAGGTAATGGATTATCTGTAGGTTGAATGTTGACAACTAAATCGTTGAAAT
>JBCBHT010000247.1:0-11001 GCA_038525335.1 Cyanobacteria bacterium J06621_15
TTACCTCTTGGAATTTCTAATTTATTTTTGTTTGATGGAGAACAAGTTAAAGAATTAGCAGAACAGGAAGAACCACCTAAAAGAATAATTGGTTGAGGATTATCATCATTTTGCGGTTCTAAATTTACTACCTGACGACCGCGATAAGGACCAAAGTTTTCTAAAACAAGTTCTAAAAAAATCATATTCAATTATCAATGAACAATTATCAATGAACAATTATCAATGAACAATTATCAATAAACAATTATCAATTATCAATTAGGCTATGTCATTCTTGTCGGTTTGCAGTAATTAAGAGTTTGAAAAGCAGAATAAAGAACAGAGGAAAGCGGAAACAAGCATTAATTATTAGTTTCCCAAATCTTGGATATATCATCACAAAAATCATCGCATTTTAAACATTTTATTTTTCATTGATTAACCACATCCTTTGAATGAAAGTTGATAATTGATAATTGATAATTGTTCACTGTTTTTTAAATTTTCTCGCTGCCCAACTCTTAGACTTTTCTCCTACTTTTTCTGTGTCAACATCACCCAAGGTTAACTGTTTTACTTTATCGACATCACCTTCACCAGCAGCATTTTTTAAGTCGCGTTTGAAGTGAGCGTTTTTAATTGCTTCTTCTGGATTTCTTGAACTCATTTCAAAACATTTTGATAATGCATCATAGATTCCTACTCGACGAGTTTTTTTGCGATATTGACGCTCTGTATCTAATAAATTCGCCATCAATTCTAAATGCATCGGGTCGTTTTCACAGATTTCTTCTAATACAGCCCATTCATCGCTTCCCAATAAACTGTAACCAGCACCGGGACGGGGGTCAATAAATTTTTCTCCTGTCACTTCTTCATAAATCCGAGGTAAACTATCATCAAATTCGTGTCTTTCTTCTAACCAAATACGACGAATTTCACTCATTTCTTCTAAGGTAATTAACGTAATGTCGCGCATATTTTCTGGTGCTGTTCGACGTAGTTCCTGCTCCATTTCTAAGAGTTCTCTTAACCATTCTTCCCTGGCTTTTTTGACATAAGGTCCTGGGATTGGTTCGATAGAAATTTCTTCATCCGGTATATTACGCTCGTACAGTTGAACATTACCATTTCTACGTCTAAAATCTCTTCTTTCGCGGTTTTCTCCTGCGTCTAATTTGCGTCGAAAATCCAAAATTGGCTGCAACCATTCTTTCTCTTCGTCATTCTGAATCATCGCAGAAAGAGAGGTATCTTCACTGACTAAAGTACATACCCAACAACCAAAACGAGAACTACCACAACTCGGTGTTGATGTATCGACCACCAGAGGACATTCATTATCTGCTGTAGCTCCTCTGTACATAGCAAATAAATCCTTGTTACTGTATCCCCAAGGATTATCCCACTGCATCAAATACATCCAAACTTCATCAGTTCGCCAATCTTCTATAGCACTATAAACCAAGGAATTTGGCAAGTTCATATTAGGAGCAAGACGCTCTCTAACTCGTTGTTTTTCCCATTTTTTCATCCGTTCTGCGCGTTTTTTACTTTCAGCTTTACGAATTCCTAATACCAGAATTGCTTCACCGTTAGTACGAATTACATCACGAATAAATGTGTTGGATGGACTGATTTTTAAACGTTCGGTACACCAGCGAAATTTCTGTTTCGGTGCTGGATAACCTTTACCAATAAAACCAACCCAAAAAGTTTCTTTCAGGTCTGGTTGTAATAGATGAGGTTCAAAAGGTAAATCTTTTTCTTCTGCTGCAATTTTGATCTGCTGTAGAGATTTACGTACCCAAGCTGAAACGTAGGGATTTTCTACCAGGGTATCTGTGGTAATTACATGTATTGTTTTAGTTCGTTTTTCGGGAGGAAGAGCCGAAATTGCATTCCACACCAGCTGTAAAGTAGCAGTAGAATCCTTACCACCGGAATATCCCACAACCCAAGGAATTTCATCCAAACAGTATAATTCTCGAATTTCTTCACTCAGATATTCGATATTCTCTACAAATTCAGCAACGGTTCGCTGGTCTTGATTTTTACTTCCTGATTCTTGGGCTAGGGTCATGCGATTTTGGATTTTAGATTTTAGATTTTGGATTAGCCGCGATTCACGCAGAGCGCGAGAATATAATCAATCAATTACCGAAAATTAAAAATTTAGATAATGGCAAGGACTAGTATACATAAATTTGTACCACTACAGGTTTTTAAAAACTTTTTTGTTGATATTTCTTTTTTTAATCGTTTTTATATATAGTATTTGGATGCGAGTATTTTGATTTTTTAAGATTTATTATGAAAAAAAGTGCATCCGAACCAGCAGCGGTTACTAGCCAAGATAAAAAGACATTTTCTAGTTTATTTGCTAAATATCTTGGCGAAAATCAACAGCTATTAGTTCAAAAAACAGAAATGGGTGGAAGTCCAGCTTATGTTAGTTCTGTAACTTTGGAATGGTTCGCGAGTCAGGTTCGGTTTGCATCTTTTTTACCGCTGTTACGAAATAAGTATAATCCCGATACTGACAATATAGAAATTGACGCTTCGAGTATAGATGATATTCAGCAACGTCCGTTAGATTGGTCGCGACAAGCACCTTTAGTTCAGTATTTAGCAGCAAGAAAAAATCATAAATTTCCAGCTATATTAGCTGTTATTAGTCAGCCTTGGGTTGATGATTTTGAAGCATCTGAATGGGACGGTAAAGGAAGAGCTAAAAAATCTACTACGGATTTTACAACTTTAGATGATGATGGTCAATTTGGTTTGCTCGATATTTCTGAAGAGAATGTAACTATTTATGCTTTAGATGGTCAGCATAGATTAATGGCTGTACAGGGTCTAATGGAAATACTTGAAAATGGTAAATTACCGCGCTACAAGAAGGATAAAGCCGCTGCTAACAATTTTATTACCATTACCGATTTAATAGACAAATACCAAGTTGAAGCCGAATATTTAGAACAATTACCACAAGAAAAAATCGGTATAGAATTTATTTGTGCGGTAGCAGAAGGGGAAACTCGCGAAGAAGCAAGACGTAGGGTAAGGTCAATTTTCGTACATGTAAACTTGATGGCTGTACCGTTGAGTAAAGGACAATTAGCGCAGCTAAATGAAGATGATGGTTTTTCAATTGTTGCTAGAAAGATAGCGGTTAGTCATCCACTTTTAGAACAGCGTGACGATAGGAAACCTCGCGTAAATTGGAATAGTGCTACTGTTGCAGCAAAGTCTACGGTTCTAACAACTTTACAGGCTTTAAAAGAGATGTCAGAACGTTATTTAGAACACAAATATCCTCATTGGAAACCCTTAGATAAAGGTTTAATTCCCATGCGTCCGGAAGATGAAGAATTAGAGTCAGCAACAGAAGATTTTTACGAGCTATTTGATAATTTAGCTATATTACCAAGCTATAAACTTTTAGAACACGAAGACACTCCTATGTTTAGGAAGTTTAGCTTTGAAAAAGACGGAGGAGAAGGTAATATCTTATTTCGTCCCGTAGGTCAAATGGCTTTAGCCAAAGCTTTAGGTATCTTAATATTTCAAAAAGGTTTTTCTATAGACGAAATTTTTGAAAAGCTGAGAAAATTTGATAGTAAAGGTGGATTTAGCGGAATGGATTTTCCTAAATCACTTTGGTATGGAGTTTTATATGATGCAAATCGCAAGCGGGTATTAGTTGCTGGGAAAGAGTTAGCAACTCGGTTAATGGTTTATATTTTGGGTGGAGTTGAAGACAAAATGGAGCGAGCAAAATTGAGAAATGATTTAGCGAAAGCGAGAACCTTTGAAGATGAAACTGTGGATTTTAAGGGTAAGTTTGTGGAACCGAAAAAGGTGGGGTTGCCGAGTGTTTTGTGATAGTATTACATCTAGTCAGTTTATTACGTTTGATTGAATAGGTCTTACTGTCGAACACAAATATTCAAGCCACAGGATCAAGGTTTACCCTAAGAATTATTTATTAAGAGGCTACGGTTAAGTAAAAAAAGAATATTATTTCCCTTTAGACCTAAATGTAGCCCAGCAAAACGTATCACAAATTATTGGGAAATATTTAATTCACTTCTGGCTTAGCGATAATAGCCACACCGCAGTTGGTTTGGCGATGGTGCAGTTTGGTTTAATACACCTGTTTGACTATTTCTTGCAACAACAGCCACTTTGAACCTGTCATTGTTCCCAATTCGATTTCTCCGATAAAAAGTGTTCAAAGAAGTTCCTTGCCTAGAGTTTTCTGTTGTTGGAACATACATAGTAGTTGCGCTGGCACCACCTTGCTTAGTAGAAGCAAATGGATATTCATCACAATTCTTGCCTGCTGGTAATCTTCCCCCATGCGTTCTCTTGTATCGTCTATTAAATCGTCCACAAGATGCATTACGTCTATTTCTTATTGCTCTCTTGTTTGTATCACGTTGTAAGACCGATGGTCTACCACTCCTGATTGAAGCCCTAATATGTTTATAAATATTAGGACATTTAGATTGTTCAAAAACAATCGTAGGTAGACTTTGCGCTTTCAAAACATTCTGTTTTGTTTGTAATAGAGAGGGTAAAAAGAAAGTTAAGGCAAAACCGAGGGAAAAGAGTACAAAAAGCGCTAAAAACCATCCCTTACTTAGTTTTAAGTTCATTAATTCATGATTCCATTTACAAAGTTGATTATTCTCTGTTGTTTATCTGCTCGCTATCAAAGTCCCCTTTTAAAATCATTCCGAAGGTTGAAGTATTTTTCTTCATCCCTATTTATTTATAGGTATGAATGAATTGTACTTATTCGCTTTTTGGATTCTGCGAGACGTTTAGATGCTCGGGTAATTTTTGCGATAGTTATTCAATATTGCTTACAACAAGTCAGGAAATGCGCTTAATGCGGTAACTTGGCTATACAAACAAAACATCTTCCGATTTAATAGTTAGTGTAATTAGCCCTAGCCGTATGTTATTGGTCTTGTTAACGTCTTGTGAAGGAAAATATTATATTTGTTGTATACTCTGAAAAAATCCTCTCAGCCTAAGTATCAAATCAAAATTTAGTTTACATTCCGAAAAAAGTGGTATCAAAATGACATATACAGAAAATCCCTTCGATTGGAATTCATTTTTAAGAGTATTCAGTCGAGATTTATTAGAACGCTTAGAAGATGACGAATTTACAAATTTAGCACCAGAAATTATTAATACTAAATGGCTAGGCTATCCTGGTCTGATTCAGGATGAAATTATCTCTCTTGAAAATAGTTTAGAAACTGTTTTACCAAATTCTTACCGAAATTTTTTAGCTGCTAGTAATGGTTGGAAAATGTTAGATATTGAAGATACTAAACTATGGTCAAAACAACAAGTTGGTTGGTTAGCTTCAAAAAATCAAGAATTAATAAATGATTGGACTGAATTTACCAGCGAAGATGATTCTGATATTCCGGACGAAGAATATTTTGTTTATGGAGAGGAACAGGATTCTACTTCTTTAAGAAACGAATATTTGCAAACTGCCTTAGAAATTGGTAATGATGGAGATGGAGGAGTGATTTTACTCAATCCTCAAATTAAATTTGAAGAAGAATGGGAAGCTTGGTTTTTTGCTTCTTGGCTTCCTGGTGCTGAAAGATATAAGTCGTTTCAAAACTTGATACAAGAAAAATATAATTATTTACTCGAATGCCCTAAACTAAGAAACATTAATTTATGACCGGTAAATAAAATTACGAAATAAATAGCAGTAATAAATTCTAAGTAAGTCAACAAAAATATTTACCGTCACTACGAGCGAAGCGTTAGCGTAGCGTCTCTCGAAGAGAGATAGTAGTCGCAGTCCCTGTGATTGCTTCGTTTCACTCCGTTCCACTCGCAATGAAAATGTGTAATTAATTATGTTTAACTACTTAGATGTTTTTTATAATTCGGTAAGTTTCTCTTGAGAAATACGTCTGTAATTTCCGGTCATTCCCATAATGGTTTCTCGGTCTGTTCTAAAAAATGCAGGAAACAAACTTCCACAACAGGTTTTAATCCCAGTACATCTTATCAAATACTTTTAACGATAACCCCTATCTCTGTTCAAATCAGCAGGAACCTTATCGCTTGTTTCTCTAACTTCAATATTCCAATAAGGAGGAGTCCAAGAAAGTGCAGTTTCAGCATGTCCAAAAGGAATAATTCTCAAACCAAATAAAGCAAATCCGAAGGAAATATTTGACGAAACTTTGGTAGGAGGATTTTGCTTTCGTAAATGTTTTAATACATAATCTCCGTATTGACTCCGATAGGGTTCAGATGGAAATAATAAATTACCAATTTTTGGCAACAGTATTAAGTTTAGAAGAATGAAAACAATTCCAAAAAGCGTGTTTTGGAATAACATTAAGATAGTAACCAATATGGTGGGAATAGCGCTGGCGAATAAAACGTAATTTGACTGTCTTTGAGTGAGAAGTAATTGATTTTTCTCTAGATATTTTCTGACTTTTTCGAGCGTGTTTTTAACTATACATTTATCATTATAGATATCAACTCGCTTTCTACCATTAATTTTATAAATAAGATTTTCTTCTATCGGATGGAGATTAGCACACTGTATATTATATGTAGAAAAATTTCCTGTAGTTGAATTAAAAGTAACACTTCCTGAATCTATAAGATTAACAATCGCTAAATCAATTGTTCGCTCTTTTCCTCCTCCAAGATAAGCAATTTCGTAGTCATCAAGCAAAGGTAATTGTCTAGAATTACGAACTGTCCCGTCAAGCTTTTTCAGCAAAAGATTAATCAGCAAAGTCGCAGGAATATAAATCAGATACATCACACTAGGCAATTTTCCTTGACTATCAGATAAAATCTCAAATTTAAAGGATGGGGAAGACGAATTTTCCGAATTAACTGAAATCTCAAGGTTAATCAATTCTTGGTCAAGTGGTGCTATTTCAGCATTGGTATAGTTAACCGAAACAATCAGAGTTAATAATAAAGCGCTAACAAATAGAAAAAATCGCTTGATGACTTTTATTAATTTCATTCTAGTTTTTCATACTTTTAGATATTTCAGCCAAATTACAGAGGTAACTTGTCGCTTTTGTTCAATTACATTCTTTCTCTGACTAAAATACTTATCTGGAGAAAACCTAATAATTTACGAAAATATACGTATCCTAATTGCTATCAGCGACAAAATATCTTAGTTAAGCTGTAATATGATGAAACTTAGTATAAAAACATTTACAATGAAAAAATATACAAAACTAATACATTAATTAAAATCTTTCTTATAAATTAAGAATGTTTACAATTGGTATTGAGTGATGCAAATTTAAAAAATGTTGTTTTAAAAACCATATTTTAAACAACTGTAGCTTTGATTTATTTGAGTGATACAAAACTGCAATATAAAATACTCAAAAATATCTTCACTAGAAATTTTTAAACAAAGATTTAATTCCCAAAAATCTGCGGTATGTTTTCAATCTCCACCACCACCTCCTCCACCATCACCTCCTCCAGCATCTCCTCCAGAAAAACCACCAGCAATGCTTCCACTTTCAGCATCACCAATTCCTCTATGAACTTTTTTACTACCTAAAGAAATAAATACGAATAAAATTCCGGTAAAACAAATCAAAAATAAAGATAATGCAATAGCATCATTCACACTGCTAGAATAAATATCAGATACATTCAAAATTCCTTTAGGGAAGGTAACTTGAACTTCTAATTCACTTCCAGGTGGTAATGATTTTTTTGTTGTGAATTCAATGGTTTTATTATCTATCTTTTTAGCTTCACTCGGGATACCATAACTTTGATATGCAAATATTTTTCCTTCTAATTCTGAGGGGAAGATTACAGTAACTCTACTTTTCTGAATTGTAGAATTTCTGTCTGGAAAAATTGCTTTCCAATTAACTTGAAGATGACTTCCTGATTCTTGTAATCCTCCAACCACGCGATATTTGATAACAAAAGTATGGGTGACCGGTGGATTAAGTGAATGTTCCCAGCGTATCCATAATTGATTATTTTCAATCCCGGTATCTGATGAAATAACTTGGTTATTTTCAGAGACAGATACGTCAGTGATTTGTTTGACTTTATCAAGAGGTATGTAGCGATATCGTTGATTTTTGTAGTTACCTGGAAAAGTATATTTTTGGGTTTCGGTGACTAACATATCACCGTTATTTTGAACTACAATATCAACATTAATAAATTCCCAGTAAAATGGTCTTGTTTGAGCATTAACATCGTTGATAAAAACGGTTATGTTTAGGAATATGATGCTGATAAATATGAAAAATATTTTAATTAATTTTGATAATTTCACTGTAATTATCGGTGAGTTACTATTTCCACATGAATTAATTTAAAACCACTGGGGGTTATAAACCCCCAGCTAATAGCAAAAGTCGTCTAAAGACGACTGGCTAAAATCCTTAGCCTACTACCCTTCGGGAACGCTTCGTTTACATTAGACTTTAGCTATTAGCCGATGCTTTTAATTCCAAGGTGGTTGTGGAAGCTAATTGGAAACGATAAAAAATATTTTCAAGACAAAAACTTACTCAAATCAAACTCCTCTTCCTGCTTATCTTCCTCAAACCTTCCCGAACTTAACATCAATAAAAGTCTTTCCGTATAATCCACCGCTCCACGCAAGTCATTTTGCTATGTTTCCAATCCACCATTAGCGAATTCTTCAAAAATATGATTACGCTGAGTGTCAAAATCGATTTCGTTATAAGATAATACTTGGATATCTTCAGTTTCGGTAACGGCTAATAATTTAATTATCCAATCATGTCCCGTCGTCGCGAAATATTCTAATCCAATTGGTGAAGGTTCTCTTTTAGAAATCTCTCCCAAAGGAACCCTTTTATTACGTTTTGCACCTAAAGCAGCAGCAAAACCCACCACATCAGCAAAAGTTTGAAAAGGTCCTGTTGCACCATTTCGAGATGTTAAACTTTGGACTAATTCAGCCTTATCTTTTGCAACCCTAATTCTACCAGTTTCAGCCATATTATTATTAGTGGATAGTTGTTAGTGGATAGTTGATATTGATAACCTAATAATTAAAATCATTGAAATCCATTTAATCCGTGATAGTTGTTAGTTGATAGTTATTAATTCTGAATAATTTCTCTTTTACTTTTTCCTCTGCGGTCTCCGCGCTCTCTGCGGTTTCATAATTAAAAGAGTGGTGCGTTACGGCATTTTCTAAGTTATATTAAAAATCAAACTTGTTCGAGCCGTAACACACCCTAAAATCTATCAAAAAGAACAATTAGCAGTTATTAATCATTGCTCCTTGTCTCCTTGTCCCCTTGTCTCCTTGTCTCCTTTTCTCACTCTCTCTCAACCTCAATAATTTCACTATATTCAAACTCATTCGGACTTTGTTTCACCAAAGGATATCTTTCTCCGCTTATTTCAATAAAATCTTGTTCGCAATCTGGTTTAGGAGAATAATAAGTCAATACATATTCTTTACCGACCCGAGATGACATTTCGTCTTCAACTTCACCTCTCCATTGAGTCTTTGTGACCAAAACTATTAATTGATTTGCTAATCTTGGAATGATTTGAGCTATGTGCTTTCGGTAAATTACATCTAAACTACCAAAAGGTGAATCCATGACAATTGGAAACGTACTACTATCCGCGACCATCAGCATTTTCTTTTGACTCCAATCGCGAACTCTATCGATAATGCTGCTGATAAATGATAAGCTGAGTATCTGGTTTTCTCCGGTGGATGCTGCAACTGGCATTGCTAAACCGGAAGTATTTTCTATTAATGTCAACTCGTATCTTTCGCTAATTGTGGGAATATAAGGTGTAAATGAGATTTGAGCAAATATTTCTTGAACTCGTTTTTCTAATTGCAACCTAAATTGCTGTTCTTGCAATGCTTTTACTTTGGTTAATCTATCGATAGCTTCTTGAGTAGCGCTGATACGACGTTGGGCTAATATTTGTTTTTCTTCGTTTAATTTTTGTTTGGAGATTTGCTTATTTAAACCTTCTAAATCGGTTTTTAAGTTAATTACCTTCTGCTGATTTGCACCTTGTTCTAAAGTTATTTCAGTAATTTTCTCTTCAATTTTATCCAAACGTTTTTGTAAATTTCTAATTTCTTCGCTAGGGTCTTTTCTTAATCTTTCTTCAATGTTATCTAGTTCTACTTCGATTTCCGCTATAGCTTTTCTCAACTGACCGATTCTAGCTTGTTCTTTATCAATTGTTTCCCAAAATAATACCGATTGTTTATCTATTTCGTCAACTTGAGCGCTCATTCTAATTGCTGTTTCTTCAACTTCAGAAGAACCTGCTTTCTCTAACCAATTTTCTAAATTTAAACGAGCTTGGTTTTCCTCAAATAAACTGGTACCGCAAATACAGCTACTCGAATCTAATAAATATTGAATAAATTCTCTGGAAATTCCTGTAGTCAGCTTTCCTTTTTCTTTCAAATTTCCAATAATTTCTCGAAACTGTGCTGTTTTTTCCGATAACAGTACTGTATGACCTCTAGAAGAAATAGCTTTTTTAATAGTTTCTCTAGTTTGTCGTAAATCATCTTGATTCGACGCTTTCAGCTTTTCTAATTCCTGTCGTTTCTCCTGTAATTCTTTCGCTGCATTTAGTTCGCGCAATCGTTTATTAGTTTCTTTTTTAAAAGTATTCTGATATTCTAATTCTTTAGTTATTTCTCTCTGACGCTTGTTAATAGATTCAATCTCAAGCTCAATTTTACCTTGCTGTTTCAATAGTTTTTTAATTTCCGAATCACCAATCAATTTCAACTCGTTTTCTAAACTTTTTTTAGCTTCTTGTAAATGTCGAATTGAACGATTGATGACCTCTACACCCAAAAATATTTTAGTAGCTTCTGCAATTTCGGCTTTTTTATCCGAACGAACTATTTCTTCAATTCTTTCACCATCAAAAAAGAAATACTGATGCAAGCTAGCAGGTAAAATTTGACCAATAATA
>JBCBHT010000248.1:0-10989 GCA_038525335.1 Cyanobacteria bacterium J06621_15
AGCATATTCTAAATCTGGATTTGATTTATGATATTTTTGTAGCCATTCTATTGCAGCTTGAATTTGTTGATGAGAAGGGAATGTGATAATTTTATTTTGATTGGTTAGATGCATATTATCAAGCATAGTAAATAGATAGTGTAGCTTGATTATGTCCCTAATCATCAAAATTAAACAAAAAAGCTTTCTGTAAAGCAAATATTATCTGAAGATAATCTGATTTTGAAACTTTCTTGAGAGCTACACCGAAAAGAAGGAAGTTGAATAAAATTATCTATGCTGCGAGAAGTAACTTCTTTTAAAGTTTCTCCCGAATCAGACAATATTGCTAATTTCAAATTTTCAGGTAAACAATTCTCTTTTGAATCGGGATAAATCCGTATTCGGACGGTGATTTGCTCTTCTACTCCTTGTTTCAAAGCTACAAACATTAATACTGATTGATTTTCAAATTCAAATCGTTTTACAGCTTTGAAAACCTCTTCTTCTTGAAAGCGAGAAGCATCTTGAAAATACGAATTTAAATTCCCTGTTAACTCATTGTTCAATAAAGATTCTAAACTATGCCAACCTTGCTGTAAAACGTTTTCAAACCATTCGTTTAAATCGATGGGTGGTGTAATTTGCTGTAAATATTGGGGAAACTCTTCTAACGGACGTAATTGATTTAACGGTAATTTCTCTGTGAAAACTTTTGATGAAAATCCTAATAATGTCGCTGTTTGTAAATCTTCATCAATTTGTACTGCAATATAACCAATTCTTCCCTGACAAACTTCTTGAGGAATATAAATAAATTCACTATTTGGTAAAACAACTCTACATTCTAATTTACCGCGTTCTATTACTTCTAAATCGGCGATGTCTAGAAAACTTTGCATTATCACATCGTAGCTATTGCAAGATTTCCAATCAGTGGTAAAACCTAGACATTGTAAATAATGATTTACAGCATAGATTGCTAGAATATTTAAATAAACTTGTTCTGATTTTTGTATGTTAGAATAATTACTGCAATATTTTTCGGCTAATTGATGCGCTTTTGAGGTTAAATTAACGGTAAATGTAAATGGCGTTTTCATTTGATGTCTCATTATTTTTATTGTTATCTTAATAATCTATTGTTATTGTTTTTATTCAAATTGCTCTTGGATATATTTCCTGATTTCTGGCGCAATTCTTTTTAGGTGACGTTGAAAAAAGTTGCTGAGAGCAGGAATTCCTATTTCAAAAGTCTCGGATAATTCTTTCCAACTCGTCCCATCTAAACGTTTTAAAACTATAGCTTGAAAGGTTACTTCTGGATGCGCTCTGATATGTTTCTGTAAAAGTTGATGGGGGTCGGTTTCCAAGTACTCTCGAAGTTGTTCTGATAGAGATATTTCTGAGTATGCTTGAGGTATATTTTCGATTTCATCATCTGCATTAGTTAATTTGGTAAAGGTTGGCAAAGATTGTTTTACCATTTCATATAAAAGTGAGTTTGCTGCAATATGGTTTGTGATTAACAATTTTGATATCAACAGGTTAACGGTTAAAAAAAATAATACTTTTGAATCTAATGTATAGGGTAACAATTGTTTAATCTGTAATGCCAGCCAAAAATCAACTTTTGCTTGATTAATATTTTTGATTATATTAGTTAGTTTATATTTGTTTTTGATAATCCTCACATTCAATTTCTGGATCAATGGGTCATAATTTGCAACCTGATATTTTTGTCGTAATATCATATCAAAGCGAAAATTTAACCAAGCTGTAAATTTACCTTTACAAGGATTATATGTGTGTATATTTCGATAAAGCCAAATCCACAGTTCGTTTTTAGCTTCTTCATAAACATCGCGGTAAATATTAGTTTTATGCAGTAGCTTATCAGAGAGTAAAATAGCATTAGTCAAAATCCCAAAAGTATACTGCCATTCTTTAGTCAATGGCTGATGATTTTGGATTTCTAAAGCTAGTTTTTGTAAGATTGATTCGTTAACTACTTTTTGCAAAGCATTAATTCTTAATTCGCTTATCCATGTTTCTATAGGGATATTTTTTAATTGGTATTTATCAAAATTTAGAGTAATATCCTCATGTAAATGCTGCTGTAATGCTTGGTAAATATCGAGATAAATACCATCAAGAGAATTTCGCGAGCAGCGAAAAAGGCTGCATGGACGGAGTATTTTCTCAACTAGTGTGACTATTGCTTTTTGTCTTTCTGTTGCTTGGGGTGGGGAGTTTTGTATTTGGATTACGAGTTGTTTTAGTCCGTCCATACATAAATCGAGATGCTTCACTAACAAATCTTCTCAATGTTCTGGTTTTAATACAAAGCGTTATAAAAGTTCATATTAATTCTTTGTGTAAAAATGCTTTGTACAAAACTCAAAATTTTGAAATGATTAAAGAATAGATTGTTGTATCAAAATTCTAGATATACGAAAACTATTTTTGTTAGAGAAAGCAACGATACAAAGTAAATAGCAATTAAAATATCACTTGTACCAACTCATTGCGAATTCAGCACTATTTTGAAAAATTACTGGTAACCAAGTAGCATAGGGAAATTCATCTTCCAAACCTTCGAGTCTCTCTCGTGCTTCTCTTACTGAAGTATACAAAGACTTACCGTTAGAAAAAGCATTCAGAAAATATTTTAAAAAATCCTGTGCGACTTTATCTGGTACCGGTTCTCTCATAACTATCATTTGAGGGATGTACAAATCTCCTAATTCTCTAGCCAACCCCAGACCATCACAGGAGTTGAAAATAGCTAATTGTAAACCGTTTTCAATTGCTTTTGTTAATGCGTTTTTTAGTTCTTTAATGGTCAACGAATCGGTTTGATTGAGTAACATGGTTCCTGCGTTTCCATCTGCTTGAGTAGAACTATGTCCCGAATAACAAAGAATATCCCATCCTTGCTCGTCCCAGAGGTTTTCATGCAATTTTTTTCGGGTTGGTTCGACAAGAAATGCTGTCTCAACATTAACTAAGTTCTCTAAAACCAATCTGTCAGCTTTTACATCAATTCCTGTACTATTGCCTAAAATTGTTAATATTCTGATTTTATTTCTCTGGTTTGGTGATTTCTCTTTTCTATTACCTGTAGGTGATAAAGCAACTTCGGTTTGTTGATAATGTTCAAAAAAGTCCCAAAGATGCCAAGGTAAACGTTGTATTTGAATATCTTGAGTTTGAATAATTATTGGTACTTCTTCTGATGGTATCAGTTTTGCGCGTAATTCTTTTTCAATTAATCTAAACGGTCTTGAATTCAGCCAATCATTAAAAGATTCTTGCAAATCTCTAGCATATTTTTCTAAATCTAACCTAGAAAAATTAGTCACATAATCTTGATTATCAAACGTGATACGTCCAAACCATTTCTGTGAGCGATATAATTTTCGCCATTCCTGATATAAACATGGAATTGTCGGTTCTGGTGGTAGTTTGCTTGTAAAAGTTATTGGAGGTGAATTATCATTTATCCAAATTTGTGCAGTAACAGGAAAACCGTTTGTAAAATCACCTTCACCGATAATAAGCACAACAAATTTATCTGCTTGTACTTGAATTGGATACTCTTTAAAATCTTCTTCAGCTAATATTTTAGCAATCTTTTGAATTTTGTCTTGTTTAGCTTTTAGTTCTGCTTGATGTTTGGCTTCTATTGTTCTAATTTTTTCTTCGTAACTTTGCTTCAACTGACTATGAATTTTGGATTTATCCGCTTCTTCTGCAACAACAACTTTAATAACGATAAATCCATCACCTTTATCTTCAATTCTCTGAACTTTTAATGAGGTATTTTGTTTAGCTTGCACATATTTGAGAGTTGCATCTAAAGCTTCCAAATCCAAACCGTTACGAAAAATTAAATCTACTGTATTGACTACTACTTGAAAAAGCTTAGTAAATTCTCCTGATACAAATTCACCACTTTGAGGACGCTTGCTGTTTTCTGCTTCAGGATTTTCATCAAGATAAACGAAGCGACAATTTACCCCATTGAGTTTTGTTGTACCGTCAATATTCCAAGTACCCAAACCATAAGCACCTGTTAAATCAGCTTGTGTAAAATCAGTTCCTATCGCTTGAGCTTTTGTAAATATCGTTTCTTGTAAACAAGCTTCCGTTAAATTAGTTTCAGTTAAATTTGCTTCGGTCAGATTAGCTTTATTTAGATTAGCTCTTGTTAAGTTTGCTTTACTAAGATTAGCATTTTTTAAATCTATATTTTCAAGGTTAATATCAACTAGGTAAGCTCCTTCAAGAGAAGCATTTTTGTAAGAGTTATTCTCTGAATTTTTATAAACTAATAAATCTCGAACCGCAGGATTATCTAATATTGTATTTTCACATCTAGCAAGCTCTAATTTCTCTGCTTGATACCAAATAGTTTGAAACAAGTTAGCTTTAATAAAATCAGTATTTCTTAGGGTAGCTCCAGTAAAATTAGCTGCTGTTAAGTTGGCTTCTCGAAAACTTGTACCACCGCTAGCTGCAAGCGCAACTGCAATCTTGCGAATAAAACTGTGATGGGAATCACCTGCTAAAGCGCGTTTACTGATATCAGCACATAAAACCATTGTTAAAGCAGAAATTCCAGCAGTTATAGAAATTGCAAACCAACCATCTTGAGCAATATTGCTATCTACTGAGTCAACTTTATCTTTAACTGAAAAAGCAATCAAAATTACGCTTATAATTGAAACAAATAAAGAACTAATTACTGAATTATTGTTACTAATAGCAATCATTAAAGTTAGAAAAATATTAGTAAGAATAAGAGTACCAATATTTAAGCAAAAAGCAGTTGCAATTTCACGAGCTATTTCACCAACTATTGATTCATTTAAAGCAATAGAAATAATTGCAGCTAAAACACCAATAATTCCTATTGCTGCTGCAATTTTAGTAAAAGCATTAGCAAATCCTTCTCGAAGAGAAATAATTAAAAAACTGATAAATCCAGTTATAACTATTACACCAACAATTTTTTCATCGTGGTTGTCACTATATAACAAATTACAGGAATTTAATATAGCACCACCTATCATAAATCCTGTAAATAATGATAAAAAAAATGAGACAGCCGACCAATAACTATTCAACCCTGCTCTAGTATTGCTAAAGTCGGTATTAGTAAGATTAGCTCCAGCAAAATTAGCACCTCGGATATCTGAACCAGAAAAATTAGCACCTTCAAGATTTTGTTTTTTGAATGAACAACCTTGAAGATTTTGTCCTGAGAAGTTTAGAGATTGATTTAAATCATATGTTTTAACAAACATATCTGGAACCTAAATTATAAAAGCATCAATCATGTTTTGTGATAAAAATGCATAATTTCTATCGCAAAAGACGTTAACTTAATTACTTTACAATAAATACTTAAAAATTATAAATCCATAAAACCAGAACATTTACTAGTCTCTTAAGGTATATTTTCCTAATATTTATTAATAAATAATGCTTATGATTGAGTAAGAAAATTTAAAAACCCAGCCTCTCTAAGAAACTGGGATATGGAAAAAGAATCATAGTTTTAGTTTACGAACAGGATGAAATATTACTAGTTACTAAACACTTTTTAATCCTTCCGCTCTAAGGATAACTTTATTACCTTTGCGAACTATTAAAGTTGAACCTTTAGGATTATTACTATCCTCAGTAATCATATCTTCTATTACATAACTATAGGAACCATTTTTCCAACCAGTTACACATTTACCATTCCGACAAGAAACTTTTCCACCTGTAAGTTCAAGACAATTACCTTTAGAATCACAACCATAATATTTAACGTTTCCGGTATTATTAACACCGTTCCAAGAATCGTAATTGCTAAGCTTGATAGTCCATTCACCGTTGCTAATAGTTTGAGTATCTCCAGGAGATTTACCAGATTTAGCACTGTCAATTACTTCCATTTTGACGATTGCGGATTCTTTCTTAGTCTTTCCACAGGGTTCGTTGCTTTGACAGTCGTTGAAAGCTAATATTTCGTAGCTGAGTTTTACTTTTTTATTTAAGAATTTTTCTTTATCGGCACAAATTTCAAAGTCAGCACTGATATTATGTTCTTTGCCTTTCTCATCAGTTAAAGTGACATAGCAAGCTAAATCACCTTGTTCTATTCTTTTGATAGTTCCAACTTTTGGCTGTCCTTTTCCAGCAATAAGATTTGTAGAAACATTCTGAACTGGTGCTTTTTTAGTAGTTTTTTCGGTCTCAACTGGATTTTTTGTCTTATCAGAATTTTGATTATTGCTGGTTGAATAAGAAATATCTGTTTTATCTTCATTAACTGAATCTACTTCTGAATTATCTGTTGTATCACCCACAGATGAAATTACTTCGGAATTATCAGGCTGAACTTGATTATTTGTATTATTTGTTTGAGTACTATTACAGCCAGTGAATAATAAAGAAGAAATTAACAATGCAGTTGTGAAGATAGACTTTTTCATGTTCTTTAGATTATTGGTAATTATAAGTTCTAATTTTTAACTATAGACAAATTTCAATACAAGCTAAATTATGTATATTCCGAAAATATTTTTGATTTAATTTAATTTTGAATTATATTTCTACACCAGAATTGGCGGATGGGGGCTATTCATACTTTTAATCAGCAACGCTGTAAATACTATTTATTATTCCCTGTTCCCTACTCCCTTTTTAACGGTACTCAAATAACAAAGCCCAATTCTTTTATAATTAGGAATACAGTCCGATAGAAAACAAGAGTGTGACTCGATGTCAGTAGAAACCACCGAAGTATACTCTGATTCAACAGACGACTCCGATGTTTGGCAACCCCCAATGCCACCAACGGATTTAATTTTTGATGACGGAGAACCCTTGGAAAGCAATCGTCACCGCGTTGCGATGAATTTGTTAATTTGTTCGCTCAAGCATTACTGGGCTGAGCGTACTGACTTTTTCATCGGTGGTAATATGTTTGTTTATTACAGCAGTAAACAAGCCAGAAATAGAGATTTTAAAGGTCCAGATTTTTTTGTCGCATTGGATGTACCACCAGACCCGACGCGCTTGGGTTGGGTAGTGTGGGAAGAAAATGGACGTTATCCAGACATGATTGTTGAGTTACTTTCCGACTCAACCGAAAGCCAGGATTTCGGCGAGAAAAAACAGCTTTACGAGCAGGTATTTAAAACAAAAGATTATTTCGTTTTTCATCCTTTTAAAGTTAACTCATTACAAGGCTGGCATTTAGACAGCGATAATGGCTATCAACCAATTGAGTCAAACTCGCAAGGATGGTTATGGTGTCAAAGTTTAAATTTGTGGGTCGGAACCTGGAATGGCATTGTTGAAGATGATAATGCTGTTTGGCTGAGGTTTTACGATGCAGATGGCAATTTAGTTTTATTACCAGAAGAAGCAGAAAAGCAACGGGCTGATTCCGAGCAGCAACGAGCTGATTCCGAACGACAAGCAAGATTTAATGCTATTCCGCAATTGCGAGAAATGGGATTAAATGTAGAACAAATTGCACAAGCACTTAGTTTGTCTGTGGAAGAAGTAGAAAATTATTAATGTTCGTAGTTGCGCTTAAGCGCCAAAAATGTAAAACGAAAACCGCGCAACTACGAACATTTTACATCCCATAAACTCGATTTCCATCACCAGGTAATATTGTCAACGACCGAGGATTTATTCTTGAACCGATAGTAACCTCAGTTTCTCCGTCCCAAACTTCAATTGAAAGTACTTGCTCTCCCGAACCTTCGTAATCAAAGTATTGACATCTTGAAGCTGTACGTCTTTGTACGGTACCTTCACGAGTCATGCTCGCGACTCCAGAATCAACGCATTTATAAGTTTCATCTCCGAAAGTCAATTTTTTGGGTGGTGGTGTTTCGCTAATATCTAATTGATTGGTTGCTTCGAGTAGCGCAACTTCAACTCTGTCATCTTCCTCCACACTCAACCATCGAATATCATTATCATCTTGCAACATATATTCCATCCAGGAATATTCATCAACTCTATAGGTAAGTTTTCCTTCTACTACCCAATCGATACCCATATATTGAACAATATCGCCGATTTGTAAATTAAATACATTACGTTTGAGTGAAGGTAGTTCTTTTTTTGGTTTGCTACCAGGTAATTTACCTTGTTGTTGCAGCACTAGTAAATAAGTTCCACCAGCGACGATTACGAAAACTCCGAGCCATATTAGTAGTGTCATTTCAGTTATCAGTTATCAGTTAACAATTATCAGTTGTTCATTAGTTGGGGAGACAAGGGAAAATAAATAATTCTTGATTCTAGTTCTTATTAACACATTGTTTTGACGAATAAGCTGATGTGCATTGAAAGTATAAAATATTATGTTGAAATTACTTGTGAAGCTATTGTAGTGCGGACATACTGTCCGCTTAGTTATTAATTACTTCATCGCAAAATTAACTGGATTTTGGTCGCGTCGATGTCTTGTGGGAATTGGTTCTGGTTGTCCATCACCTGCGAGGGATGCGGTTTTTTCGAGGGATTCCCGGAAATGCTTGGCTGCATAGATAGACATATCTCTGGGTACGTTAATGCGGTCGCGCAAATATCGTAAAGCAATATCAGAACCCTGTGGAGGTAGGCATTCTTTACCAGTCATCATGTGGGTTAAAGCACAGCGCAACGCTTCATCAAATAATTTATCTTCAGCAGGATTTACTCGGATAATATTGGTGCGATGTTTGATAATATTTTGCAAGGCTTCTTCGCGAGAGTTTTCGGGTTCAGGATAACCCACATCTGGTAGTCCAAACCAAGGACCGTTATTTACCCGCGCTTTATTTATCAGCATCTGAGGTTCTCCGTTTTCCCAACAACCTCCCATTTGCGGTGGTAAATCGTGTACGTGGGTGTGAAAGTCGCTCTGGGTACCGCGATAAGTCGGTCGGGTTTCCATTGCGTCAAACCATGCACTAAAGCGAGGGTTTTCTTCCCGTAATGAATAACCTTTGTAGTAGTAAAGGCTAGCATTCATCCGTTCTACGTAGGGTGTAAATATAACATCAACAGTACTAAATTCATCTAGAAAGTAAGGTCCTGGAGTGCGACTCAAAGCTTCTTCAACTTTTGCTACTACTTGTGTAAATTGTTCGCGGTTGCGCTGTTCTTGTCGAGGAGAACTTGCTGGGTAGCACAGCCAAGAACACCAAGCTCTAAATAAAAGTCTTTCTAATTGACGTAAAGGAAGCACCTTTCGGTCTTTCATTCCTTGATTTAGTGGACCAAAAACTTTTTCCAAAGCAATCAAAATATCGTCGCTTTCTTTGATAATCCTTCCATCTAATTCAATCGCTGGGAGCATTCCCGACGGGACTTTACGTTTGTACCAGCTTTCTTTTTCCCCGTAGCAGAACATTGTCACTTTTTCGATGCGATAGGGAATTTGCTTTTCCTCTAACCATAACCAAATTTTTTGACAGTAAGGACACCAAGCGTGATTATCCCGGTAAAGGGTTACTCGTACATCCGATTCGGATTGTCCAAATAAACGTAACCTTGCTTTAGCATTGGTGGAACCATTCACGGTATCTATTTGATAATCCGTGAGAGTTTCTAATTCTTTCCAGCTAAGGGGTGGGGTAGTCATAAGATAATTTTGGTAGAGCTTTTCTGAAGGCTTTTCTTGAATCTACAATATTTTTTATTGCACTAAGTAGGTCGGTGCAGAAAAATCGTAATTAGGATAAGGAAGTAGGAAACTAATAAACGGTAACAGGTAAAAATGACTCAAATACTACCTAAAGTATTAACAGAAACACTGATAACGTTTGAAGAATTTACAAACCTAGACACCGGAGACAAAAGATATGAGTTACATTCAGGGGTGCTTGTAGAAATGGCTCAACCAATCGGAGAGCATGAAAACGTTACAGGTTTTTTTATCAGAAAACTATCAGCCAGATTTGAAAACTTCGATTTACTCTACTTTATTGCTCCAAAAGTTTTAGTAAAACCTGATGGTAAGGATTCTGGCTTTCTACCCGATGTCTTAGTATTAGACAAGCGTAATTTAGCCAACGAGCCATTATATAGAAAAGAATCTACCGTTTCTCAAAGTGCAACAATTCCTTTAGTAATAGAAGTAGTCAGTACTAATTGGTCAGACGATTACGCGTTGAAATTTGATGAATACAGCGATATTGGCATACCTGAATATTGGATTGTAGATTATTTGGGGATAGGTGGTAAAGAGTTCATTGGTAGCCCAAAAGAACCAACTTTCACAATTTGTGAACTAGTCAATGGTCAATATGTTAGAACACCATTAAAAAGTGGAACTATTCAATCAAAAGTATTTCCCGAGTTAAATTTAACTGTGGAACAAATTTTTAATGCTGCTGAATTTTAACAGTTATCAATTATCAATTATCAATTTTCACCCAAAGGGTGTGGATCATCAATTAACAATTTTCAGTATTTCTTAAAACCTTATGGTGCGTGACGCGATTATCAACGTTTGTTGTTGTAACCTTCATTAATCGAGCGCGTCACAGCACCCTACAATTACTTGCTACTTGCTACTTACCTTATTTAATAATTCAACCATCTCGCTTGCATTTGATAGCTGACAATTACGGGATGGGAAAGCCGATTTATTTCTACTTTTCCTATCTGCATGTCTTTTGGTAGTTCAAATAAATTATGTAATAAGTTTTCTGTTAAAAAGCGGGTTTCTACAGGAAGCTGTAGTTTTTCTGAGTTTAATTCTTGTCGAGATGCTAAAACAAAACCCCAAGGTCCAAAACTGGGAACGCTAATAGTATAAGGATTAACTTTTAATCCTACTTCTTCAAGCGTTGCAGAAATACAGCTAATTACTTTGGGAGCAAAAAATGAACTCGATGCTTGCGTTACAAATACACCTTCATCTGTAAGTCTTGTTAATAAACGTCGGTAAAAGCCTTCTGAGTAAAGTTTGGCGATAACTTTTTGGTCTGGGTCGGGAAA
>JBCBHT010000249.1:0-10936 GCA_038525335.1 Cyanobacteria bacterium J06621_15
TATGTCATTTCAGCCAAACGCTGAAATCCGTTTTGTCGATAAAGCGCTAGTGCTTCTTTATCGTTTACATTTGCTTCTAAAATCCAGGTACGAGCTTCCAAAATCGACTCAAAGCAGTAACGCAAAAGCTGAGAACCAATTGCTTGTTTGCTAATAGATTTTTCCAGCATCACCCTATCTACACGCCAAGTACTGCGTGTTTTATTGAACGGCGATACCTGTACAATCCCTAGCATATTACGACCCTGTTCTGCGACATAAGCACAAAGACGATGCTGCAAGGGGTTAGGAAACCAACTTAAAAATTTCCATATTCCAAAGTTACGACGCAATGTTTGTACCTGTTGAGTCGCAAAATGTTCTTCGTGAGGATTTTGGGCTGCGAATGACTCTTGAGAAAGACGTTCGATATCATCCAAATCCCGGTATTGGACTGGTCGAATAACGATATTAATATTTTGGGAAAGTAATGATGTCATTTTCATCTCTGCCCGCTATTAAGCCTTAAATATAATGGGATTACTAATAAGTGCTGCAATTATATTAACGGCTTTGCCTCATTAGCCGTTGAGTCAAAAGAGTGATTTTACTAACTTAATAATAAAAAACAGCTCTTAAGCCGAAGAATATGTAAATATCCTCAACAAGAACTGATTTTATTGTATTTGATTTTAGTTAAGTTTTGTATAAGTTTACATTGCTTGCCGAGAAATAAGTTTTTCAAAGTCTGCTTGAGTTTGCTGAAGCAGTTCTCCTCGACTGTCTTGCGATGTTTGCTTGAGGCTTGGAACCAGATTACGAGCCTGTAGAGTCATATGTAACTGTAAGTGAGCGACATACTCGCTGAATTCTTCACGTACTTGGTTGTTCTCTACAAAAGCATTTGATTCCATTCTCACGGTGTTCTCCTTTTTTATCGCTGATGACTAATGCATATAGAGCATATCAGAACTCGTTATCAATTAAATTTATTCTGCATTATTTTGCAATGAACTTTAATAGTAGAGAAAACAAATATTAAGAAGTTTGAACAAAAGTAAATCAGGGAGTAGGAAGTAGGAAGTAGAAAGTAGGAAGTAAACGAGAATATCGTAAATCCAAAACAACAGCATCCGTTGTTAAAATCTAAAATCTAAAATCCAAAATCCAAAATAGGTTGTCCTTCAAGAAAGTTCAAATCTCTCTTTCAAACTAGCTGGAATATTTACTGCTTTATCCAACCCGCGAACCTTTTCCCATTCCAAGTTTTCATTCCAAGTAGTATTTTCTAAGTTAGCTTCGCTGAGGTCTGTACCATCTAAAATGGCATAGCTCAGATTAGTATGTCTTAAGTCAGCACCGCTAAAAATAGCTCCCGAGAGATTGCTACCGCTAAGGTTAGCATTATACAAATTTGCATAACTTAGGTCAGTACCAAGTAAAATCGCTTCACTTATATCAGCCTCCTTTAAATCGGCTTCGCTAAGTGTTACCCCACTTAAATCGGCTTCGATAAGAATCACGTTACTCAAATCCACACCCCCAAGGTCAGCACCTAAAATAATTGCTTCCTGCAAATTTGCGCTATTTAGATTCGCGCCATTAAGTTTAGCGTAGCTGAGGTCGGCTGCAAACAATATTGCTTCTGTAAAGTTGGTACCGAATAAAATAGAATCGCTAAGATTTGTACCTTTGAGAGTAGCACCTCTAAGATTCACACCGCTAAGGTCTGCGCGACATAAATCCGCATAACTCATTTCTACCCCAATTAGAACCGCATCGCTCAAATTTGCGCCGAAAAGAATGCATTTTTGCAGGTTAGCACCACTCAAAGCTGCATCTCTAAGGTTAGCATTGGTCAAATTCGCACCAGCTAAGTTCGCACCAGCTAAATTTGCACCGGCTAAATTCGCATCACTCAAATCTACACTGCTTAAATCCGCACCGCTTAAATCCGCACCGCTCAAATTACAGTGAGTCAAATCACAATGGGTTAATTCTGCTTCTCTAAGGTCGGCTCCGCTTAAGTTAGCATCGCCAAGGTTAGCATGAGAAAGCTTGACTTTTTTAGCTCTTATTCCGGCAAGATTAGCATCTTCTAAATAAGCACCGCTGAGGTCAGCATTGCTGAAATTGGCACCCCTAAGATTAGCATCCCCTAAATAAACGTTTTTTAAAGAAGCACCTCTGAGAAATTCACCAACTACACTGCTAAAATTACCAATTCTAATAGAATCGCTATAATTTATTGCTCTTAATAATCTCGACGAAAAAAAGTTATCGCTATCTGGTTTTCCAGAACAGCAAAAAGTCAGCTCTTGATTGTGTTCTTGAAACCACCTATGTAACTCCAAAAGCAAAATCATTACATTTAATCCTGCGTTGATATCTACTTCCCGCATCCCAATCGCAATGTTTTCTGCTTGAAACCGTAACATTTGGCTCTGGGGTAAGTTTTTATCTGGTGCAGCATCTATAAATCCACCATCACACCATTGAAAATAAAAATCTTCTAAGTTGCGAAAAAGAACTTTAGGGTCTGCTTTTTCACTACTGATATACTTTATTGCGGATTCTACAACTTGCGGCTTTAATGCAATATTTCCCAATAAAGTATAAATATCTTGATAAAACTGTTGCTTTTCTATGCTAGACGCAACACAAAAGTTGATTTGCGCCCACTTTATTAAACTTACCTGTAATTTTCTTGCAAAACTTAAAACAGGGGAATCATTTTCTTTATACTCTACTTGTTGTGAAGCCTTATGTTTGGGATTTAACGAAATTATAACTGTTTTAGTTTCTCCAGATGCTGTATGAAGCACCTCTTCCAACCATGATTGCCTCAAACAATTCCTCCAAAGCTGCCTGAGAAATTCTATTTGCACCATTTGTGTTTTTTGTTACCTTGATATTACTGATTTAGAAGAGCTTACATGAATATTTTCTTTAACTCAGTAGGTTTTCAAACAAAAAGGAACTAGTATGATTTACTACGGTGAACTAATCTATAATTGAGTATAATAACGGCTATTAAACCGTAATTATATAAATTGTCCTCCTAAAATCACTGAAATCTCTGTAAAACATCGTTTTCGTTTCTAAAAAACGGAATTTCCCGGATTTGATTGTTATACTATCTTCCCAGTATATTTTCTGCTGAGTTTTCCTCTCTTCTTGCGTACTGCTTATTACAACAGCAATTGTTAGGAAGAATACTACAGTAAAAAGGGACAAAAAAACTGAAAATGTCATATTAGTCTGACCTAAAAAGCTTTCTGCTTGATATTAGACATTTAATATAGGGATTCATATTTCAGTTTTGGCGATAAACCTGTTAATTAGAGTAAATGGCTCAGGGAAGAGCGACTGGTATAGAGGAGGCTCTGTAAGCATTGCAAATAAATTAGGCTAGGTAGCCCGGAGATTATTCGGATGAAAAAAAAGAGCGTTTATTTAATTTTGTTGCAGGGTTTGTATTTAGCAGTAGCAACTTTTGGTATGAAGTCACTAGCTATAACGACCCAGAAAGCAGTAACGTTAAATCAAGCTACACAGGAGAATGAAGCGATTGACAAGCTCCGTAATCCTATCAAAGTTGAAGAGAAAACAAAGAATATTTCTTCAACAAGCGAAAAATTATCAAAAGGACAAGTATGGGTACTCGGCGAGCAAAAAGAAGTACAGCCAGAGTCATTTACTTGGGTAGTTAATGATACAAAAAAAGCAGCGCAACAGCCTTTTTTGGAATTAAATAAAGAACAGAAAAAACCAGCAAAAAAACCTTCAAAGAAACCTAATACAGCTAAAAAGCCAGCAAAGAAAAGTACTTTTAAAGATTTTGATAAGGTTACTAAAAATACCAAAGCTTCAAAAGGTTTATTTACTATCTACCGGGATAAGGAAAAAGATAAAATATATTTGGAAGTTAAACCGACGCAGTTCAAGAAAAATTACCTGGCAACAGCTACTTTAGAGTCAGGGATTGGAGAAGCTGGAATTTACAGTGGAATGCCTTTACAGGATTTTCTGTTTTATTTTGAACGGGTTAATAATAATTTACATTTCGTAGTTCGTAACGTTAACTTCCGTACTCAAGAGGGAGACCCCCAATCTCGTTCTTTGGCAAGGTCTTTTAGTGATTCTGTGCTTTATAAAGTCAAAATTCAAAGCATTCATCCCCAGCGTAAAAGCGTACTGATTGATTTAGGGGATTTACTGCTATCGGATTTAGCTGGACTATCTTCTAGTTTGGGAGTACCGGGAAGCAAAGATTCATCTTATTTTGGGACTGCGAAAGTTTTTCCTCAAAACATGGAAGTTCAATCAATTATGAACTTTTCTGGAAGTGGTAGTAAAATCAGAAGTTCTAGATTTAGAACCTTGGCTGACAAGCGTGGTTTTACTCTCAAGCTCCACTACAGTCTTTCTCAACTACCAGAGAATAATTACCGACCTCGCTTAGCTGACGAAAGAGTTGGCTATTTCATCACGGCTTATCAAGATTTATCAACAAAAGACCCCAGCGACCCCTTTGTACGCTACATCAACCGCTGGAATTTGCAAAAGAAATATCCCAACGCTAGTATCTCCGAACCAAAGGAACCAATTGTTTATTGGATAGATAACGCTACACCTTACGAATATCGGGAAGCAATTAAAGAAGGGGTTTTGATGTGGAATCGAGCCTTTGAATCTGCTGGATTTAAAAATGCCATTCAAGTCAAACAAATGCCTGATACTGCCACCTGGGACCCTTCAGACATTCGTTACAATACCATTCGGTGGATTAACACGGTAGATGGGTATTTCGCGATGGGACCATCTCGTGTTAATCCTTTGACTGGAGAAATTTTGGATGCGGATATTTTAATTGATGCTAGTTTGGTTAGTTCGCTGAAGAAAGACTATCGACAAATGGTTCAACCAACCCAGTCGTCGAAAAAGTCAAAGAAATTTAATTCTTTGTCAGCAATGATGCAAAATCGTTTATTGTGCAGCAATGAATTGAATGCAGTTGATGATGATTTCGAAGAAATACCAGTTATAAAGCGCTTATCTACTTTAGCTAGTAAGTACGACCTTTGTTATGGAATAGAAGCTACAAATCAATTTGGTTTTGGTAAATTAGCGCTATCGCTATTACGAGATTTACCTCCTACTTCTCAAGAAACCAAAGAATATCTTCATCAATATTTACGATTGATTGTCGCTCATGAAGTCGGTCACACTTTGGGTTTGAGACATAACTTCCGGGGTAGTACCATGTTGTCTCCCAAAGAAATGAACAACAGAAGCATCACTCGTACTCGGGGACAAGTAGCTTCGGTAATGGATTACATTCCTCCTAATATCGCTCCCGAAAGTATTAAGCAGGGAGATTATTTCCCCAGTATTATTGGTCCTTACGATGCATGGGCGGTTAAATACGGTTATTCTCAAATAAAAGCCGCAAATACTCAAGCTGAAGAGCCAGCTTTACGAAAAATAGCTTCTGAATCCTATAAACCAGAGTATAGCTATTCTACAGATGAAGACGTATACGATTTAGACCCTACCGCCGACGCATGGGACAATAGCTCCAACGTGCTGCTTTATTCTAAGTGGCAGATGGATAATGCTCGGAAAATGTGGGACAGAATTAACAAGCGGTATCCCCTTGCTGGTGAAAGTTATAGCGACGTGCGCGACCGATTTGGTGCGGTATTGAGCAATTATTTTCAGCAAATTTACTACACTTCAAAATACATTGGCGGTCAGTCATTTTACCGAGTTTATGCCAGCGAAGACAAAACACGGCTGCCATTTGAACCAGTACCGGTAGAAAAACAGCGCAAAGCTTTAAAAGTATTGCGAGAGTATATCTTTGCCGAAGATGCTTTCAACTTTTCTCCCGAACTGCTGAATAAATTAGCACCATCTCGCTGGCGACATTGGGGAAGCAATCCTCAAATCGGTCGCTTGGATTACCCCATCCACGATTTAGTACTATTCATGCAGAACATGGTTTTGTACGATTTACTTTCCGGCGATCGCCTTTCTCGTCTGAAAGATATTGAATTGAAAAGTCGTTCCGGGGAAGCACTGACACTACCAGAGTTATTTAATACCCTTCAAGATGGAATTTGGACAGAAGTCATAAAACCAAAAGACAAAGAAATTGAAATTTCCAGCTTACGTCGGGGATTACAGCGAAGATACTTGGACATCTTGAGCAATATGGTATTAAGAAAAGTAAACGTACCCGAAGATGCTCGTACCTTAGCATGGTACAAACTGCGTCAACTCAGCGAAAAATTAGAGGATGCAAATTCTGAAGACGAATACACAAAAGCGCATTTACTAGAAACACGTCAAAGAATTAGTAAAGTATTGAATGCACCATTGAGAACGAATTAAGTTAGTTGTTGGTTGTTGGTTGTTAGTTGTTAGTCGTTAGTTTTTGGTTGTTAATTGTTTGTGGTTAGTTGTTGGTTGTTGGTTGTTAGTTGTTAGTTGTTAGTTGTTGGTGGTTGTTTGTTAATGGTTAGTTATTAATTATTAATTATTAATTATTCATCGCTAGTGATTGAATAAATGATAAATATCAACTATCCACTATCAACTATCCACTATCAACTATCAAATATCAAATATCAACTAACAATTTCTATTCCCAATCTTGAACTTTCTGCTTCATACAAACGGGAATTCCAACTTTGAGAATTATTTCTTCGTCTTGATGCTTGATTTTTAATTCGGAACCTTCTTTTAACAGGTAAGTAACTTCTTCTTCACGAATATCCACTTCTAATCTTTGAGAACGAATTGTCAAAGGAAAATGCAAGCGTTTTATTCCTTTGGGTAATCTGGGATTAAAGGACAAATTACCGTTGTAGTCTTTCATCCCAGCGAATCCATAGACCATCACCATCCAGGAACCACCCATTGAAGCGATATGACAGCCATCTTTGGAGTTACCTGCAATATCGGCTAAATCCATCAGAATCGCAAAGTAGGCATATTCTATAGCTTTTTGGGTATACCCCAAGTGAAAAGCTAAAATGCTTTGGATGCAAACCGAAAGTGAAGAATCTCCGGTGGTTAAGGGGTCATAATAATCAAAATTAGATTTTTTCTGCTCCTCAGAAAATTCTTGTCCGAGCAAATGCATCGCTAACACTACGTCTGCTTGCTTGATTACTTGATGACGATAAATTACTAACGGATGAAAATTTAACAGTAAAGGATATTTGCTCCGGGGTATATTTTCAAAATCCCAAACTTTTTTGCTGAGAAAACTATCATCTTGTGGATGAATTTTCTTAGCTTCATCGTAAGGAATATACATAGATTTGGCAGCTTTTTGCCAGTCTTCAATCTCCGTTAGAGCAAGATTGGTTCTGTCTAAAAGTGCTGTAAATTTCTCTAAATCTTCGTTTTGCAGCATCTGAACCGCTTGTACTGCATACCGGAGATTTTCCCGTGCCATTAAGTTAGTGTAGGCATTATTATTTACCACCGTCGTATATTCATCTGGTCCCGTTACACCATGAATGTGGAATTTTCCATCTTGAAAAAATCCTAAATCATGCCACAATCTAGCGGTTTCCACTAGAATTTCCACACCTTCGTGATAAAGAAAATCTTTATCTTGAGTAATTTCAAAATACTTTTTTACAGCATAAGCGATATCGGCGTTGATATGATATTGAGCCGTTCCCGCTGCATAATAAGCCGATGCTTCCTCACCGTTAATAGTTCTCCAAGGAAACAAAGCTCCTTTTTGATTCAACTGACGAGCGCGTTTACGAGCTTTATCAAGCATTTTGTAACGGAACTTGAGCAAATTTCTCGCAATCCGAGGAGCGGTATAAATCAAAAACGGTAAAACGTAAATTTCCGTATCCCAGAAAAATTGACCTTCATAAGCTTGTCCGGAAAGTCCTTTCGCAGGAATACCAGTTCCCTCTGCTCTTGCTGAAGCTTGCAAAATCTGAAATAAATTGAAGCGAATTGCTTGCTGTAACTCTAGCGCTCTAGTTGCATCTGTATCGTAAGGATTACCATAAATTTTGATATCGCTTCTGTGCCAGAAATCATCCATGTATTGCTGCTGACTTGCCAGAATTGCTTCAAAACCGAGATTTTTGGCTCTATCCAAAGTTCTATGCGCTCTTGTACATAATTCATCAATAGAATTACCGGGTGAAGTATTGTAAGTAATATATTTAATTAATTTAATCGGAATTCCTGGTTGAGCTTCTATAGAAAATACAGCTTTACCACCATCTTCTGTACATTCACTTTTATAGAAGTAAGCACAATCCGTAAAAATTTCATGCTCAACACCACAAGCAAGACCTATCTTACTTTGATTGGTGACATAGCCGAGTAGAATCCGACCATTTTGACAGTAATTAGTTTTGGGATTTAAAACTCTACCTTTAAAACCTTTAGCTTTACGAGGGTCATTATTATTAGAAGCTATATGATTGTGGTTTTCCATTTCCGAAGAAATTACCACCGGAGCTTTAGCATTAAGAACCGTCACCTCATATTCAATTGCAGCTAAATGTTTATGCTCCAAAGAAATCAAGCGACGGGATTTGATAGCAACCCTTTTACCAGATGGTGTTTCCCAAACTAGTTCGCGATTGAGGGTACCAGCTTTCATATCTAATACCCGTTCAAAACTTAATAAATTAGCAGTTGAAAGAGAGAAAGGCTCATCATCAACGTAAAGCTTGATAACCTTGCTATCGGTAACATTAACAATAGTTTGTCCGGTTTTAGGAAAACCAAAAGCTTCTTCACCGTAAACAATCGGCCAAGATTCATAAAAACCATTGATAAAAGTTCCGTTTTCAGTACATGGTGTGACTTCTTCACAAACACCACGCATTCCCAAATAACCATTACCAATAGAAAAAATTGTTTCCATTTGAGCTTGAAAACGCGGGTAATATTGCTTTTCTACCATCCGCCATTCATCGACGGGATAAACATATTTTGGGGGATTTAAAGGTTCTCGTCGTAACATGAAATCCGTTCTACCTCACTAGTTTGTAAATATTAATTGCACCGAACAATCGCGTTAAATTCCACAGCAAAAGATGCAGCGCAAAACAACAGTTTCGAGCTACAGTGCAAAGTCCATAATTGGTACTTAGCAATTAATTATGATGGCTTATAGTAAGGACTTTAGTCCTTTAAAGAGAGCGATAAATCGCTGACTACAAACCTTAAGTGGGACAAAACACTATTCCCAAATTTGCAAATAATAATCAGAAAATCGATAAATACATAATTAGAATTAATTAGAAGAAGCCAGCATAAATAAGGCAACCATTTTTAATCTCTGACAAGCCTATA
The DNA here is from genome assembly GCA_038525335.1 of Cyanobacteria bacterium J06621_15. Lineage (GTDB taxonomy): Bacteria > Cyanobacteriota > Cyanobacteriia > Cyanobacteriales > Nostocaceae > Rivularia. The sequence continues at coordinate 9,334 of JBCBHT010000249.1, forward strand.
AAATCAAACTTTTTACTTTTTACTTCTTACTTCTTACTTATTACTTCTCCAGAATTACTCAAGCATTTCGCCTAAATCAGCAACAACAATATCTGCTCCATTATTAATTAGAGCATCAGCATCATCGTTACGATTAACCCCAATAACTAGTCCAAATTCACCAGCACGTCCTGCTTGAACTCCAGAAATAGCATCTTCTACAACAACACATCTTTTAGGTTCGACATCTAGCATTTGAGCAGCTTTTAAATAAGTATCCGGTGCTGGTTTACCTGCTATTCCTAAACTTGCGGCTACTTTTCCATCAACCCGTGCTGCAAATAAATCAGTAATATCAGCAGCCTTGAGTACAGCTTCACAATTGCGACTTGAAGAAACCACTGCTGTTTTAATATTTTGACTGTGAAGATAACGAACCCAAGCTACAGAAGTTTCGTAAACTTCCACACCATCGCTTTTTAAGATAGAGTGAAAAATTTCGTCTTTACGCTTTCCCAAACTATAAACTGTATCCGATTCTATTACTTCGTCTGGGCTACCTTTCGGTAATTCAATACCACGTACCTGTAAAAAACTACGAACCCCTTCCAGACGAGGTTTACCGTCTACATAATGTTTATAATCGGTATCGATTTCAAAAGGTACAAAAGGTTGATTATTATCTTGAGAACATCGAGAAAGAAATTCATCAAACATTTGCTTCCAAGAAACAGCATGAACTTTCGCCGTTGCTGTTAATACACCGTCTAAATCGAAAAGAACGGCATCAAAATCATCGTTTGTTACAGAATAATTAGATTGACTCATGGATTGTTTTTTTTAGTTACTATACGTCGCGAAATATCGATACAAGCAACGCACAATATTGTTCTGCATTTATTACTAGAACAATCTAGTTAAATCAGAGTTTTTTTTGAGAAAAATAGATTAAATTTGTATCTTCTCAAAATTTACTATTGATTAAATTCATCAGAATATAAATTGCCAGTTTAAACAAATCATGGTTTGTTTACTCAAGCTTCCTTATGGATTGTTTGCTGCAACGCTATATTTTTATAGACCTTCAGGTCATGCTGATTAAATTTATATTTTGGATAAAATAGCAAATGGAAATCAAACTGAAGATATCCGAAATATTATTTGGTAGGTAGATGTAGATAAATTAGATAAAGCAAATAAATAAATCAATCAACTATGCTCGCTTCGATTTTGATATACAAATTATTTTGAATCATGATGGGTTTGATACAATTTGCCATCAAATAATAATGAAGTTTTTATAAAGTTAAGAACGAATAAAAGTAATTAGCATTTTTTTAATTATCAACTAGCGAAAGTTTAAGATAATTTATTTCTAAATAAAAATAAACTTGATTACAATGATGATTATTATTTTTTAGTGATTATAGCGTTTTCTAGTCTCCGCAAGGTATACCTTAAAACCTATATCCCCTCTCTTTAAAAAGGCTACGGTGTACACACAAGTACTCTCCGCATACGTTTCAGGGATTTTAGACCCCTTAAATCGTCATTATTCGCTGTGCGTTAGCGTAGCGTCTCTCGTTAGCGCAGCGTGTCCGATAGGACATAGAGAGATAGTAAT
>JBCBHT010000250.1:0-10899 GCA_038525335.1 Cyanobacteria bacterium J06621_15
TTGGTTAATCAAATTTGATTAACCAAAAACCAGAGATTTCCGAACAAATTACGTTATGGAATCGTGAAGGTTCGCGAGTGATTCAAGGAAATTTGCTAGTAATACCTATTGAACAATCGCTTCTTTACGTTGAACCCATATATCTTGAAGCAGAAGAAAATAGTTTACCGACTTTAGTTCGAGTTGTTGTGGCTTATGAAAATCAGATTGTCATGGAAAAAACTTTGGCAGCTGGTTTAGATAAAATTTTCAAGAAAGACGGAGTGACGAACCCTACGTCTACTCCAGAAGAACCATCGCAACAACCTGTACTCGTACCGCAATGATTTTCATTTAACGTTATAAATTCATATGACATACTAACAACACAATCCGCAGTTATTTTCACTGCGGATGATTTTTTTATTAGTGATTGTTATCATGCATAGCAAATCCATAATTATAGCATTTGTTTGTAAATTAGTTAAGTATTTTGCAATACTTAAAAATATAATTTGAGCGCAGGTTAAAAAATATTGTTAAGGATATCTAACACTCCAAACATGAAAATATTTATATATATAAGGGCTTGAAGGTTAATAATAAATATCTTTTAATACATAATCCTTTGAATAAGGGTGCTTAGCAGTCCACAAATGTCATTGATGAAATTTTTCCTTAATACAGATAATTCCTAAACTTGACAAATATATTCCCAAAGGAATAGAGAAAATTATTTTAATACTCTTTTAGGGGTATACCCGAGATGAGAGTATAGGTGTAAAAATTATTAAGGAAGTTATACCGATTTTATAGTTTGCACAAAAAGTTAATCCTATAGGGCTATTTAATAATATTCGTCTTATAGATAAATTTTTCGATTCTTATTTTTTTAATTAGTATTTTTTTGCTTATAAGCAAGCTTTTTGCTGGAGTTATCTTCTTAATCGTTATTTAGTGATTATTTACTTGACATTTTAGTAATAAATATTATATTAGGCAAATTTCCAGTTTAATAATGATTATAGATAGTACTTTTCCTCGTCTGTACAAAAAAAATTTCTACCTGCTTTGATTACAACTCTTTACTTGACTATATTTAACGCTCTATTCATGTTTTGATGCAGTGCTTTTTATCGTCAAATCTAGCTAAATGTTAGCCAAATATAAAAAAAATAAGATAAAATGATTTTTTTTTACACAAAAAAATCTAAAATTAACTTGTGTTAAAAGCAAGCTAAGAACATTGTTTTTGCTGCTTTAAAATGCTGCAAAGCAATTTTATTTGTCTCTAATTAGATAGGTGTCTAACGAAATTATAGCACAAAATGAAAAATGAGAAATTGCAAAATATGCTGCGTTTTTTTAAAGCGTTAGCAGATGAAAGTAGACTCAAAATAATTGGTATTCTAGCTAATCAGGAGTGCAGTGTAGAAGAATTGGCTGTGTTATTAGAATTAAAAGAACCGACAATTTCGCATCATTTAACCAAACTAAAGCATCTTGAATTGGTAAGAATGCGTCCTGAAGGAAATACCCATTTCTATCAATTAAACAAAGAGGTTTGGGAAAGCATGAGTAAAGAAGTATTTAATGCGGAAAAAATAGCCTCTTTTGCTGATGATGTTAATCTAAGAACTTGGGAAATGAAAGTGTTGAATACTTATATCGATGGAGATTTTCAAAATTCTAAATCCAAGCAATATCTGAGAGAAATTCCTAATGCTAGTAAGAAACGCTTGACAATTCTGAAGTGGATAATCGATAAATTTGAAATAGGAGTAAATTATCCTGTAGATACTGTGGATGAAATACTCAAGCGTTACTATTCAGACTTCGAGACTTTGAGAAAAGCATTGATAGATAGCCAATTGATGAAAGAAGATAACGGAATATATCGGAGAACCTAAATCCTGCAAATATACTTTACTTATATAAGCTGGATGGTAAGAAGATTTTGAGATAGTTACGAGACAAGGGATAAAGTACATAAACTACTGACCTCCATTCTCTCAATTACCATCAAGTTATCTGATAAGTAAGTGGAATTTTGACTAGTAATGAAGAAAGAATTATGTAAGTTTATTAAGTTTTTATAAGTTTATATAAAAATAGTCACGGCAGTCATATCAAGCACTCATGAAGATTAGGTGTTGATGCGGTCAAGGAAAGATGATTTTATAAAAGCAATAAATATATAAGTGAGGATTTTATCAAATTTAAATAAAAGTATATTCATAAAATTATTAAGTTGTTATTAATAAGCAATTTAAGAAGGCAGGTAAAAATAATGTTTAAGAAAGTGGTGTTACCAACCGTTGCAGTTTCAGGTATGATTTTCCTTGGCTTTGCAATGTTAGTAGCTCAGTATGGTTCCGAACGCATAGAAATTCAATTAGATAATCAAAGCTTTTTTCATGGTGAGGTTAGAGATGTTGTTTCTCCCCGAATGGGTGTAGCATTAGGCTTAATGCTTGGTGTTGGAAGTATTTCTGTAATTGGATATAGTCAATCTGCTTCTAAATTGAAGAAGTTAGAAAAACAGTTGTCGTCTGTTCAGAAAACAGTGTTAGAAAAAGATGTTCAAATTAAAGAATTGAGAGAACAGGAAAAAATAGGTAATCTAGAATTTGTTGATTTTAGTAGAAGTTAAGAATTTTTGTAGAGTGAATCCAACGGTTTGTAGAGACGTAGCAGTGCTACGTCTCCCGACGTTTCAAAGAAAACGAATCAGTCAAATTTAACGCAAAAGATTATTAAGGAATAGGGAATAGGGAATAGGGAAAAGCAATGGTAAGTATTGGATACTGAATAAGTAGTTAAACAAAATTAATTACACATTGTCATTGCGAGTGGAACGGAGTGAAACGAAGCATTCACCTGAAAGGTGTGGATCATCGCAAGGGCTGCGATTACTTCGCTTCGCTCGTAATGACGGTAAATATTTTTGTTGACTTACTTAAATAAAATATGAACATCAAAATATAAACATCAAAACAACAAAAGAAAGACGTAGCACTGCTACGTCTCTACAAAGTGTTTGTGTTTTATTTGAACAAGCTTGTCCTATAATCTTGGCTGTTTGAGATACTGTTGGTAATCCTTCAAATCTTCTAAGACTTTATTAGTTAGGAAATACATACCTAGTAAGTTAAATACAGCCATTGCAAAGAATGTAGCGTCACCGAAATCAATTACTGAAGCAGGTTTTGCAATTGCACCAATAAATACAGCAATCACGAATAAGATTCTATATACAATCAAACTACGTTCGCTGAAAAGATATTCCCATGCACGCTCTGCGTAGTAGCTCCAGGAAATCATTGTGGAGAAAGCGAATAGAAATACGGAGATTGAAAGTAAAATTGGGAACCAAGATATTTGCGAACCGAAAGCTTTAGAAGTTAGAGCAGCACCTTCTCCAGCTGCTCTAATTGCTTCAAACTCGGGGTTGTTCCAAACTCCAGTAATTACGATTACTAAAGCAGTCATATTACAGATAACTACGGTGTCGATGAAAGGTTCTAAAAGCGCGACCAAACCCTCTTTGATTGGTCTATCGCTTTTTGCTGCTGAGTGAGCGATAGCAGCGGAACCGACACCAGCTTCATTAGAAAATGTGGAACGTCGCAGACCTTGAACGATTACACCGATAACACCTCCTTCAACAGCTTCCGGAGAAAAAGCTTGTTGGAAGATAGTACCGATAGCAGCAGGAATTTGAGTGAAGTTAATTAATAGAATCCATAATGCAGCAACTACATAAAGTACGCACATCACCGGTACAATAGTTCCTGCAACTTGACCGATACGGTGGATACCACCAATCATTACCAAACCAACCAAAATAGCTAGAACTAAACCATAAACCCAAGGATATATGGGAAGAATTTCGTTTACAGCGCTATAAGACTGGTTAACTTGGAACATATTCGCAGCACCAAAAGCAGCAAAAATACAGCAAATAGAAAATAGAATTGCTAAAGCATTACCAAGTGGTGCTAAACCAATTTCTCCCAATCCTTGAGAAAGATAATACATCGGACCACCAGCAACTTTACCGTCGCGCTTGATGATGCGATATTTTTGACCCAGGGTAGACTCCATAAACTTACTGGACATACCCAGCAAACCACCAAGAGTCATCCATAAAGTAGCACCGGGACCACCAACAGAGATTGCAATTGCCACACCAGCAATATTACCGAGTCCTACAGTCGCAGATAAAGCAGTAGCCAAAGCCTCAAAGTGAGAAACTTCCCCTGGTGCGTTTGGGTCATCATGTTTTCCGCGAACAATTTCAATTGCATGTCCAAACATGCGGAAATTAACGAATCCCATGCGGACGGTAAAGAAAAGCGCTCCACCAATTAACCATAAAACGATGAGGGGAAAACCACCAATGCTGAAAAACAGAATATCAAATATTACCTTTACTACTTGACCAAAAGCTTTATCAAGTGATTGTAAGAAAGGTTCTCCAGCAGCTTCATCAGCAGCCAAAGCTACGGTAGGAATCAAACATAATATAACCGTTAATAACCATTGACGCTTTGAAAATGACTTCCGCATTTAATTCCATTCTCCATTAACTATTTTTTGACTACACTTTGTTATTCAGGGATACTACCTTAAGGTATATGTTTCGTACAAGTTATTTAACATCGAAGATAAACACGACAAATTTTAAGAAATCAATAGGGTTTTGATTCTTGGAGTTATACATTATTCAAATTCGAGTTATACATTCTTGCAATCTGTCAAAGAATTTACGTCAATCTCATCAAAATCAAATATCCGCAAGCTTTATTGAATTATTGACGTAAAACCAAACTATTTCTATTTCTCAAGCAATAAATTTGCCCAAAATATTCACAAAGGTCAAACAAAAATAAAACAGCCTTTCAGTAAGCCCTTTAATCAACAAATTCATCAATATATTACCCGTATATATCAAAATTGGCGGTATAACTGTTAACTATAGTCGTCTTAATGGGAAAACTAGATAAAGAAGGAATCGAAAATTAATTTTTTCTTCATGATTCCCGACGCTAGCTAATTCCTCATCCCCATACAAAATCCATGGAAAATCTGCGAAACAGAATTCATCGATTAATCGAGCAATTGAGCGAAGATGAATTAGAAAAAACCTTCCAGACGGTTCACACCTTGCGTTGTGATTTTCAAATGATTAAGGCTATCGAAAAAGTCAAGGATTCCCAGCAACCATGGGATTTTTTGAGTGATGAAGAAGCTATGGAGTATTTGGAAGAGTGAGGGGAGAGGGAGAGGGGGGAGAGGGGGAAACAATCTTTAGAGCAGGGGAGGCAGAGGAAGCAGGGGAGGCAGGGGAAGCAAATAAATTTTTTCTTCCTCCGCTCCCTCTGCTCCCTCCGCTTCCTCCGCTTTCTTAACTCCTAACTCCTAACAACTAACAACTAACAACTAACTATTTAGAAGCGTGAAGTTAGAACTTAGATATGCACGGTCATTTTTAAATGATGTCAAGGAATTAGATTATCGTACTAAAAAGCGGGTATTGGATTTTGTGTTTGTGGAGTTTGCATTTTCTGAGAATTTACACTCCTTACCTCAATTGCGTCAGATTGATGATTCTGGTATATTTTTTCGTTTTACTTTGGATAATTATTTGGTTGGGATTGAGGTAAAAGGGGGAATTGTGAAATTTCTGCGAGTCATACCTTTGCCAGATGTTTAAGGAGAGCAGTTATGTCAACAGTTAAAACTGTATAAGTTGACAAGGCATTACTTGAACCTTAGCTTAAACTTGTTTGTGAAAATAACGTGACTTGAGATTTCCCCTTATGGATGCTACGGCACTTTGGCAACGATACCAGAAATGGCTATATTTCCATGAAGGACTAGGTTTATACCTAGACGTTAGCCGGATGGGCTTTGATGATGATTTTGTTACGAAGCTGGAACCTGCTTTTGATAAGGCTTTTGCTGATATGACCGAGTTAGAAAAAGGTTCTATCGCAAATCCAGATGAAAATCGGATGGTTGGACATTACTGGCTGCGAAATCCCGATTTAGCTCCAACTCCGGAATTAACTCAGGAGATTGTTGGTAATATTGAGAAAATCGAAGTATTTGCCGAGAAAATCCACACGGGTGCGATTCATCCTCCCAAAGCTCCTCGCTTCACCGATATTATCTCGATTGGGATTGGTGGTTCTGCACTAGGTCCTCAGTTTGTAGCTCAAGCTTTGGCTACGGATTATCCACCTCTGGCAATTCACTTTATTGATAATACCGACCCCGCAGGTATTGACCGTGTGTTGACTCAGGTAAGAAACCGTCTTTCTAGTACTTTGGTATTGGTGATTTCCAAATCTGGTGGAACACCGGAACCGCGTAATGGAATGATGGAAGTTAAAAAAGCCTATGCTGGGCAAAATTTGGATTTTGCACAATATGCTATTGCTATTACCATGCCTGGTAGTAAGCTGAGCAATATTGGCGAATCGGAAGGCTGGCTAGCGCATTTTGCTATGTACGATTGGGTGGGGGGTCGTACTTCCGAGATGTCGGCTGTAGGGATGGTTCCGGCAGCATTACAAGGGATTGACATTCGTCAAATGCTTGATGGTGCGAAAGAAATGGATGACGCAACTCGCGTCCCCGAACTCAAAAATAATCCGGCTGCACTGTTAGCTTTAGCTTGGTACTATGCTGGCAACGGTAAAGGTGAAAAAGACATGGTTGTTCTTCCATATAAAGACAGCCTATTGTTATTCAGCCGCTACCTGCAACAGTTGGTCATGGAATCCTTGGGTAAGGAAAAGGATTTGGATGGTAATGTCGTCCACCAAGGGATTGCAGTTTACGGAAATAAAGGCTCAACCGACCAGCACGCATACGTTCAACAGTTGCGGGATGGGGTAGCTAATTTCTTCCTCACTTTTATTGAAGTTTTAGAAGATAGAAAAGGTTCTTCTTTAGAAATCGAACCGGGTATTACAGCAGGAGATTATCTTTCCGGTTTTCTGCAAGGTACTAGAAAAGCGCTTTACGAAAATCAACGCGATTCGGTAACTGTTACTATTCCCCAAGTTAATCCTCGGACAGTAGGTGCATTAATTGCTTTATACGAACGTGCTGTAGGTTTTTACGCTAGTTTGGTGAACGTTAACGCTTATCATCAACCAGGTGTAGAAGCAGGGAAAAAAGCAGCAGCAGCTATTTTGGAATTGCAGCAGCAGGTAGTAACTGTTCTACAAGCAGAAGAAAATCCAATTTCTTTAGAAGAAATAGCCGCTAAAACAAACGCATCCGAGCAAGTAGAGTCAATTTACATCATATTGCGTCATCTTCATGCCAACGGACGCGGTGTAGTAATAGACGGTAATCTTGGACAACCCAGCAGTTTAAAATTTGCTATTGGCAGATAATTTGGCTAAATTGATTAAAAATTAATAAATCAATACCACATTTTGGTAATTTTTGTTGCATCCGCAACATTTTTTTTATTTAAGAGCATCTTAAATTGAAGTAACTATTCAATTTTTAAGATGCTTTTTTAGCAAAATTTATTACTATGACTAAAATTAGGGGAATCGAAATCCGTTACTTGGAGTCAATGAAAGGAGGAATGACTAGTTTCTTTACTCCTCAAACCAGCGATGAGACAATGTTGGTACAGATTCCAGCCAATACAATAGAAGATTTATTCGTACATAAATCGCAAACTGACCAATTATTAGTTGCTAAAGGTCGATTTGTTTTAGTTACTTTGATTAATAAACAATATCAGTACACTCCATTAAGTGAAGAATACCCAGCAGTTGTGACTATTCCACCAGGAGTTTTACACGGAGCAATTAATATTGACTCAGAACCTTGCGTAGTAGTTAATGCTGTACTGCGTCATAGAGAACCCCAAGAACTCGATTACGTTGTTCGTAAAAAACCGTTTCCCTATGATTTAAGAGCAGCAGAAGCAGCATGGAGTAATCTAGAAGCAACGAAGTCTCATAATGCTTTTATTTCTGAGTAGAGTTTACAAAAAATTATCAAGCTGCATATTAATTTAAGCATTTCATTTGAGTGTAAAACACTCACGTAAACCTCACCCCTTCCCCTCTCCTTGTTAAGGAGAGGGGTTTTGAAACACTATATTTTTTGCTTAGTTTATCGAATTGCTAAGCCAATTAAATAATTGTCACGTAATTGCTGTATTTTTGTATAGCTAAATTAAAAATATTATCTATCAAAAGAAGGCTTCTATAAGATTTAGTATTATTGCTTAGAGAAGCCAATTTTTATAGTGTGTGGGTGAAGGTTTCAATCATTAATGTCTTTTCTTATATTTGTTTATGGTTATTCGCGTACCTAATACCTAATATTAATTAATGAGAGCCAATATGCAGAAAGAAAATAATGTCATCAACGTATTATGGAGCGCGATATGGCATAGTTTTTTATTTGGTGGTTTATTGAATTTGTCGATAGCTATTCTAGCTTCTTTTCTGACAAACGAATTTGCCTTATTAATGTTTTTTATTGCTTTAAGTTTTATTATTGGTTTAGCTACTGCATTCGTCAATACATTCTTGCTATGTTTTCTGAGCGAAATACCATTTTTATCATTATTTAATAAGACTTTTTATAAATTTGTATTTACTTTTGTTGGAGCTTTATTTGGGGCAATATTTGGCGCAATGATTATGTTCTGGATGCTAGAAAACGATAATATGGTGGGAGAAATGGTACAGCAATTAGCGCAAGCATCTTCAGGAGTTACAGCAGTCTCCTACGGAATTACAAACTTTAAGTTTGCAAGTTGGCATAAAAGTATTCTTTCTTAGATATCAGACTTGCACAACTGATGCAGGCAATTCATAATTGCAGTAACTTCAGTTCCTAGATTTATAATAAGTCTCTATATTTAATCAGGTTTATCAAAATATTCGCGCCAATAGATGATTTTTCCATCTTTTAGTTCAAAGATTATTGCATCTTCAAGCTGAGATTTTTTACCAGTCTTTTTATTTTCATCGCTCCAAATCCATTCTACAGCCCCTTGATTTCCTTGACTAAAAATTCTGGTAATTTTAACTTTGGTATTGTGAAATTCTTGAAAATAATCTTCCGCAGCTTTTTTGATATTTTCTTTACCCGTGATAGAAATTCCGGGAGCGATAAATACACCATCTTCTGCAAAGTCAGCAACGATTGCTTCGGAATTTGCATTTTCCCAAGCTAATCTCTGTCTTTCTACAAGTTGTTTAATTTCTTGGTTCAAAGTTTTAGATTTAGCAGATACATTCGCTGTTGAATTTGCGGTTATGTTGTCATCTTTAGATATATTAGATGAGCAGCCAATAGTGTAAATAGTAAGAGGAATTAAAATTACTATTCTTATTACTATGCTTAAATTATTTAATAGTCGATTTTTATTCAAGAGTTAATCCGAGATAATATTAAAACGGCAGAATAAAAGTGAAGTAGATTGGGTTATATGCACGAAAAATTATTATAACCAAAAATAAATCTACATCGGCGTAACTCAACATTTAATTTGTAGGTATTATATATTATCTTATAATTAATCAAATGTATATCTATTCAAAGTACCGATGTACCGATGTTGGGTTACGACAAGATAAAAAAGATTGTCGCTAAAAGCTTGATTTTGTTTTCCTGTCTAACCCAACCTACTGAATACTAGATAGATACTAACTAACTCGATAAATCGCGGAGAAAATAGAATTTATCGCTCTTCCAATCAGTACCTTTAGTTCTTCCTAAATAACCGGTTAGAGAAGAAGAAAGTTCGATGAGGATTTCATGCATTTCTTTGATATTAAGCTGTCTGGGTGGTTGAGAACCGAAGTAAGCACCATGTAAAGCTTCCACTCCCGTAGAATCCAGATTAGAATTTTGCAGATAATATTTTACTAACTCAACCAAGTGCGATCGCAATTTTATGTCTTGCTCTATTTTTCTGATATAACTATTAACTTTATCGTCTGCTAAACCAAAGGGTTCTTGCTGCAAACATTGCTTTAGTTCTAATAAATTGACGCAACCTTCGTAGTGAGATTGGAGTTCAACGAGTTTTTCAAGGGTTTCTGGGGTAATTACGTTCATGTGATTGTTTTTTGTAGTTAACAGAGCATCGTTTGTGAGTTGACCAGCAGCTAGAATAATTTTGACGCAAGGGTCGTACTTTTCTTGAAGATGGTTTTTACCAAGTTGGATTAATTGTCCCGGTGTACTACTTGGTACTCTCTCACTTTTGGTAGCTTTGCATTCCCCGACAACAGAATAAGGATATTCGCAATAAAAATCAACTCCTCCAGCCCCTCCGACTTTTTCTGGGTCAAGATTGGCTCTAGAATTGGTATTGGAACAAGAAAATCCGAGTTTAATCAAACTTTTACGCGTTAGTTTCTCGAATTCATTCCCATCGCTAGAATTTCCTACTTCAGCAATTTTATTAATCCAAACTAAGTCTGAATCAATATATTTTTGTTGTTTATAATTGCTCCAACCAAGAAATAGATGAATATTGTCTTGAAATTGTTTCGCTGCTGGATTTTTGATAGCTAAAGGTGATAGGACATCTAGTAGATTTTCTAATTCCGGATGTGCTGGTGGTTCGAGTTTTTCTAATTGACGTTTGCGAGTATTGAAGATGTTATCAGTTAATATTGGGTTTGTGTTAGAAACTGTTAAAGGCTTAGATAGAACAATAAAGATATTATTTTTACCTTTAACTGTGATTTCAATTTCTTTATTCAGTTGATAAACTCTTAAATATACCAGAAAAATATTTTTTCTAACCTTTAAAGTTTCTTCTAAAGCTGATTGCGTCCAAATAGTTAATTTAGATAATGCAGCTAAATATTTTTCATCATTAATACTTTGACATAGCTCGCAAGTTGCCCAAAT
>JBCBHT010000251.1:0-10891 GCA_038525335.1 Cyanobacteria bacterium J06621_15
TATATAATCATAGGTAGCTAATATTTCTATGATTATTTGATAATATCAGTATTATCTCTGTCATTTGGTATGATTATAATTTTTAACGATAAAAGATAAAAAGAGTTGGTAAAGGTATTTTGATTTATTTTTAGTTAAATTAAAGCTTCATATTCAGCTTTTTTATTTATAGGAAAAAGTGTTTATCGTTGAAATCTTAGTCAAAATAACTATTGGGAGCTATGTTAACGGTAAGTATTATCGCTAATTGTCATGTCTATTTTTATTTTTATTTGCTAAATATATTTACAATATTTATTGAAATAAAATTTACATCTAAAAGTATAGTTTATTTACTTGATAATTAATTAGAATCCGGAAAATTTTTATTAAAATCATATTTATATTATCCAAATATTTTTATAAAAAAATAATCAATACACCTAGGAAATAAGATATTTAAGTTATTTGTTAAATCAATATTCATAGATATTTACAGCTTTAAAACTGAATATTAATAGTTACTCAACCACAAACTAGCTGCCTTAATATAGACGTATTAAACAAGTATTCTTAAAAATTTAGTTTAGTGAAATTTAGTGTAACAAATTATAAGAATTAACTATAGAGATAAAATAACCTTATTTACAGTTGTTTTTCAATAAAATATCCCACGTAAGATAGAAAGTAATTAAAAAAATTTCATCTTTAAGAAAGAAGTCAGAGAAGGGATACTTACATTAGAACTAATAAACAGTCTATACCCTTTTATTGTGGGGAGACTATTGTAAACCATATATACAAAGTAAAATTTTATGAACGTACAGCCAGAAATTACCTATCGTGGTGTAGAAAAAACCGAAGCAATAGACTCATTAGTAAAATCCAAAATTGTTAAGCTAGAAAAATTTTGCGACCATATCAACAGTTGTCGGGTAGCTATCGAAAAAGCACACGACCACCCCAGTAGCGGTTCTCCTTATCGAGTACGTTTAGATGTTACCGTACCACCATCCCACGAATTAGCAGTAGACCGCAGTCCCGATACTGGAACTCAGTACGAACCGGTAGATGCAGTTATTCGTCATGCTTTTGACTCTATGGAACGTCAATTGAAGGAACTTAATGAACGACAGCGAGGTGATTAGAAGTCTGGGGGTTTGTGACCCCCCAATCATGCTGAAGGCTTAGATTTGCTTTGACCGAAATCATTTTAGATTTTAAATTTTAGATTTTGGATTATGAATTGTTTCAAGCTCCTAGTTTCAACTATGGAAACCGTTCTATTATCGTTAATCGAAAATCCCCCAGGTTCCCCTAAATTTATTTATAGGGAGAATCGAATCTTACGCATGTCCTGTCGGATACGCTGAGAAGACCGTAAACCTAAAATTGCTTTGACTTACAAACGTCGTTAATAAGTTAATCAATCACCAGTTTATTTAAAGATTATCGAGCAAAAGGCAAGCATTCAGAAATAATACTGATTAAAATTCTTTTCTTCCTCCTCATTACTCACAATTTTTTGATAACATCAACATACCCGTTTCTAAACAGATAAATTGAGGATGAGCAAAGGCACGTTATTTGATAAAGTTTGGGATTTACACACAGTTGGTACCCTTGCTTCTGGGCAAACGCAACTATTTATAGGACTGCATCTAATTCATGAAGTAACGAGTCCTCAAGCCTTTGCTATGCTTAGGGAACGGGGTTTGAAAGTATTGTTCCCGAATCGCACGGTGGCAACGGTTGACCACATTGTACCTACTGATAATCAAACCCGTCCTTTTGTCGATACTCTGGCAGAAGAAATGATGCAAGCGCTTGAAACAAATTGTAAAGAAAATGGCATAACTTTTTACAATATTGGTACGGGAAATCAAGGTATTGTTCACGTAATTGCTCCCGAACAGGGGCTTACTCAACCGGGAATGACTATTGCTTGTGGTGATAGTCACACTTCAACTCACGGAGCTTTCGGTGCGATCGCCTTTGGTATTGGGACTTCCCAGGTGCGGGACGTGTTAGCTTCCCAAACCCTTGCCCTGTCTAAGTTGAAAGTCCGTAAAATTGAAGTTAACGGTACTCTGAAACCCGGTGTTTACGCCAAAGATGTAGTTTTACACATTATCCGTACTCTTGGGGTAAAAGGTGGTGTTGGATACGCATATGAATACGCAGGTACCACCTTTGAACAGATGACTATGGAAGAACGGATGACCGTTTGCAATATGGCTATTGAAGGTGGTGCGAGATGCGGTTACGTTAATCCCGATAAAGCTACTTACGAGTACCTCAAAGGTAAACAGTTTGCACCTAAAGGACAAGATTGGGACAAAGCCATTGCTTGGTGGGAATCTATCCGTAGTAATGCGGATGCAGAATATGATGATGTAGTTGTATTTGATGCCGCAGATATATCGCCCACCGTCACTTGGGGAATTACACCAGGACAGGGAATTGGAGTCAATCAAACTGTTCCGTTACCGGAAGAATTACCTGCTGATGACCGCGTAATTGCCGAGGAAGCTTATAGCTACATGGATTTAGCACCTGGTAATCCCATCGAAGGAACAAAGATTGACGTTTGTTTTATTGGTAGCTGCACCAATGGAAGAATTAGCGACCTACGAGAAGCTGCTAAAATCGCTAAAGGAAATCATGTAGCAAAAGGAATCAAAGCATTTGTAGTTCCCGGTTCTGAAAAAGTCAAAAAAGAAGCCGAAGCAGAAGGTTTAGATAAAATCTTTGAAGCAGCGGGATTTGAATGGAGAGAACCAGGATGTTCCATGTGTTTAGCAATGAATCCCGATAAATTGCAGGGAAGACAAATTAGCGCTTCTTCCTCTAACCGCAACTTTAAAGGAAGACAAGGTTCCGCAAGCGGACGTACATTATTAATGAGTCCTGCGATGGTTGCTGCTGCTGCGATTAAAGGTACCGTTGCAGATGTACGAGAATTTGTTAAAGGTTAGTTGTTAGTTGATAGTTGAAAAGAGAGGGGGTAGAGGGGGAAGAAAGGGTAGAGGGGGTAGCAATTACCTATCAGTTACCAGCTAATTATCCCATGCCCAATGCCCTATCCCCAATCCCCAATTCCCAATTCCCAATTCCCAAAATTAATATGAGTGAAGTTAAAACAGTTTCCGGAAGCGGTATACTTTTAGTCGGTAACGACATTGATACAGATAGAATCATCCCAGCACGGTTTTTACGTTGTGTTACCTTTGATGGTTTAGGAGAACACGCTTTTGCTGATGATAGAAAGGGACTTGAAGGTAAACATCCTTTTGACCAACAGCAGTATCAAAATGCAAGTATCTTGGTAGTGAATCGTAATTTCGGCTGCGGTTCGTCAAGAGAACATGCACCTCAAGCGCTTGCGAAATGGGGAATTAAAGCTGTAATTGGTGAAAGTTTCGCGGAAATATTTTTTGGTAATTGTGTAGCGATAGGTATTCCTTGCGTTACTGCTGATTCCGAAACAGTTCAACAATTACAGAGAATTTTAGCAGAGAATCCTCAAGCCAATATCACCGTTGATTTAGAAGCAATGAAGGTCGAATGCGGTGATTTTTCAGCATCTTTGAATATGGGTGAAGGTGCGAAAAACATGTTTGTTTCCGGTACTTGGGATGCTTGTGGACAGTTAGTAAGTAATGCACAAAAAGTTAAAGAAACTGCTGCTAATTTGCCTTATATTAGTTGGAATGCGGCTTAGTTTATTAGGACTTACTACGCAACCGGCACATTTTCTTGTAGGGTGCTTGTACACAGATTATTTCTGAACGTAATAATAAGGCAATTAGTGTACGGCACCAGCCGTATATTATGACAATTGCGTAAGTCCTGTTTATTTAACAATATTGACTTAATAATTTAGAAACCCGGTTTTTAAAAACTGGGTTTTTTGTTTGATTGTTCAAAAACTTATATCTTTTCAATTTGTATAGTAATCATTTAAAGTTTCTCTCTTCTGTTTCTTCTGCGTTCTCTACAGTTTTTTATCATTCCAGTGCGACTTGAATTGATATTATATAGTACTTTTCTGTTAGGTGAAATACACTTTGATAGACCTCACCCCCTTCCCCTCTCCTTGTTAAGGAGAGGGGTGTCGGTCGGACGGGGTGAGGTTTCGGGTTTATTGTATTCAATTGAAAATTACTATGTATTTTGTAAACGCAGAGGAGAGCGAAGGAAAATACAGGGAGTTGAAGAGTTTTTTTATACTTATATATTCAATTTTTATAATGCAGAATGAGGAGATTCTAAGGGTAAATCCTGATGAATTAGATAATAAGTACCTGTTATATTAAAAAATATTAGATTTATAATTTACTGCTTTGAAATACTAAAAGTAGTTATTTTTTAGGATATAAATATAAAATTCAAATGTCTACCAATAAAAATGAATTACCGCAAGATTATGTGGTTCGTTTAGCGCGTAATTCTGATATGTTTCAAATTTATTTTTTAATAATTGAAAAAGCATTTATAAAAATTTATCACTTAATTATAGCTTTATGTTTTCCGCAGATTATTATGTTTGTTTTAACAGTTTGGAATATTGATACATTAGTTGTATCTTTAGCTTTATCGCTATTAAGTTTTAGTATTACATCTTTTATATTCTACATAATAAATTATTTGTTTTGGAATCATATTGTTAAGAACGAAGAATGTTTAGTGATTTGTTATAAAAGCAAAATATGTGGATTTTTAATTGCATTGAAGCATCAAGAATATTCACATATAAAATCATTATTCATTAGTCGTTGTCACCGTAAAAAAGGTTTAGCTACTTATTTAATGCAGCAATCCTTGAAAAATTTGAAACATCCGATTTATTTATTAAGTTTACCAAAAATGCATTTGTTTGATTTCTATACTAGTTTGGGATTTGTATTTATGAAAGAAAATCAGCTACCTAAAAATTTAAAGAAGCATACGAGGAGTCCTATAAGACTATTTCCTATGGTTTTAGAATAAAAGTAATAGAGTAGATTATCAAATTAAAGATAATCTAGTAGAAAAGGGGATAGGTAAAAGGTTAAATATTATTGATTTTTCTCCTGCTAGAAAACCATATATTAAATCAAACCTATTACCTATTACCAATTACCAATTCGTTTTTTAAATTCTTCAGCCATTCCGGAGTCAGGAACTTTGTTTGCTAATCTATCAACAAATTCTGTTTTGGAAATCTGGGGTTTAGATTGCAATATCTCTTCAATAATAAAGTTAGCTATGGGACCAATTAAATAAATTAGGTCTCTTTCGCATTTCTTGATAAAATCACTATCGATACTCGGTTCTGCAACTACTGGAGATTTGGATTGCTGAGTTTGGAGTTCTACTTCTGATACCTCTAAGATGGCTTTTGCTTGATTTTTGAATTGATTTTTTTGCTGTAGGGATATATAGTCTGTCAGATATTCGATTAATTCTTCGTTATTTGTTGATTTATCAATACACTGTTGCAATATTGCTGGTGCTATTACTCCTACTGAATGTTTGAGCAGTGTTTCTAATAGAGTATAATTTTGACCGCTGATGATTAAATTTTGTGCAGTTGGTAATGATGTCTTTAATTTAGTAATAGCTTTAGGTGGAATAGGTGGAATAGCTGGTTGGGAAGGTACATTACTTTCAATTTCTTTAAATACTTTGCTAATACCACCTGGTAAAATATCAATTATCGCTTGAGTTCCGGAAAACCAAGTCTTTAAGTTAATGTCCTTACCTTGTAATTCCTTATTTAATTGAGTAATCCATTTTGCAACTGGTAATCCAAGTTGAGGATTTACACAAGCAAGGGTTTTGAATAAGGTTTGACAAAAATCTTCGGATTTATGAATGCTTGTTTGAGTTACTATTAAACATTGTCCGTATTCGGTAGAGCATTGTAAATCTTCTATCCAATTCTGAGCGAATGAAACTCCTGAATCGGGACTAACTAAGTTTAAAATAACTATTTGCTGTGTTTTATGAGCTTGACGCAATATTTTCCTCAGATAGGAGCGACTCAAATAAACTTCCGAACCTAATATTAATCTTCCTTCTCCGTCTTCTGTTTCTTGGACACAACCTCGTAAATACAGTAAACAGGTGGGTATACTGTCAACTATTCCTACTTTTTGATGGCTAATTTGTGTTAATTCTTCAGTGGTTTGGATAAACTTTTGAATTCCTTCTCGAATATCCGACAAATTTTTATTTTGTTGATGAAAACATTCGACTTCAAAACCACCATTCCCCGCTAATACTCTACTTAAGTTATTGCTCGAATCGCGATTTATCAATCCATCAACTACAAAAGCACGTCTTAACTGCTGATTTTTAACTTCAATTGAAGATGGTCTGTACCCAACAATTAATTCCCCTACACCTTCAACAATTCTTTTAGGTGTTTGTTGGGGATACTCCGGATAAAGTCTGTTATCTCCACGAGCTAGTTTTTGCTGATTTATCAAACGTACCTGATGATTTAATTTATCTATATACTGTACCGTTTGACGATAAACGTATTTGTACAACCCATCAGCATCAATAAATCCAGTACTATCAGCAGCTTCTCCCGACAACCCCTTCATTAAATAATAGGTGAACACCCCATGACCCAACTCGGGAAATTCCCAAGACTTTTGACCGCGATCGCAACTGAGTAAAGCACAGAAACCTTTGCTCTGAGCGGCTCTTTGTCTTAACACGCTCATCAACTGGGGAGTAGAATTATGAGCAGGAGTTTGTGCATCCCTAGAATTACCACTCGACCCCAACAATCCCATATTACCGCTATGACAAGTATCCAAACATAATAACTGCTGTTTCGCAGGGCTTTTACTCAAAATTTCGACCAATTCCTGCATCGGTAAACCAGTATTTAACAGATTATTTTGATTGGTATCCGAAAAACAAAGCACAGCTTCCTTAGTTTTCGGGTCTACCATTCCGTGTCCCGAAAAATAAAGCATTATAGAATCGTTTGGTCGAGATTGAAAAACTATTCTCTTCAAACTTTCACGAATATTCTTCAATTGAGGGGTTTTTGCCGCAAAATCGTGATGTACCACAATCTCTTTATTAGGAAACCCTTCGGTAGCTCTAACTAACGACTCCTCCAAACCCTGACAATCCAAAGCTGGATAACGTAAAGAAGGTAAACCGCTATCTTGATAATCGTTTACACCTACCAATAACAGCCAAAGCTTAGCCTCACCTGATTTTAATGTATAACTTGAATCGCTCGAACCAATACCAAGTGGCATAATATGCTTAACCTTCTACAATTAACGATATCTATAATTTGAAACTTAAAAGTTATTTTAGGAATTTCGTGTCTATCATGTAGGAAACAATATTGCAATATTATGACCTGACACTTAACATAAATTCAAATTTTCATGGATAGAGATAAGGTAGATTCATTTCACGTTATACAAGTTGTAATAAGGCAGAAGGAATCTAAATAGCTCTTTCGGATGCTTAACGAAGTACTAACAATACGGAACATTGACCATTGACTCAAATATAATTAGCAATCGAGAAGAACTGGGGAAGAATATTTACGCTCTTAGATATTCATGATTGAAATTTAACAAAACAGTAGGCAAAAATAGCCTTTACAGTTCAAAGAGCAATAATTAATAGTTTTTTAAATAGATTTTCCTAATTATTGTATGGGGACAGATACTTAACACTTATGCACTCAAGCAGCCGTTTTCATGGTTGAATTTACAATAAATTTACAATCAAAATTTTAATGAAATTATTTATTAAATATTTATATATTCAGAAGTATTGACAAATCAGATTGCTTAGTCACAAATTAGAAGTAATTAGCTATAGAGACCTTTTTAAATATATCAAGAGCAGAAAATAAACATTAGCCCGTGCAGTGTAAAATTGCATCTACCGTTGTTTATGACAACATTTATGATGTACTTATGCATTGTTTTGGGTAAATCTTATGCGTTCTCGTCAAGGAATAACTGAACTATTTGCAACTTTCCTGCAATTTGATGCTGATAGAGTAATCGGTTGGGCTACCGATTCTAGACTGAGGAGAAATATTACCAATCGTCAGCAGAAATTATCAAAACCAGAAGAGTCAGAAGATTTTTGGGTATCATACTGGTACAAAGAATGGCAATCCCAACAGCAGAATTTAGCCAGCGGACATTTATCGGCTTATTTACAGGAAGTTTGCTACTGGGCTGCGAATAAAACAGCTACTCATTTTTCTTCAGGACAGTTTACTTTATCCGATTGTTTTCAAGCCATTGTCACTAAAACTGATAAAGTATTGCAAGGTTTTAAACCTGATATGGGGTTTAATATCAAAAACTACGCTAGTGCAATTTTTAGTAGCGAACTCAAAGAATTACTCAGACAGCAGAAAGAAGTTGATATTTCCACAGATTGGCGATTATTGCGGAAAGTTACCCAAAAACGCTTGATAGAATCTTTAGAAAATGCTGGATTAAATTCACGAAACGTTGAAAGTTACGTACTTGCTTGGAAATCCTATCAAGCTTTGTACGCTCCCCGTAAAGAAAAGGGAACTCGTAAATTATCAAGACCTGATGATGCAGTATGGGAAAGTATTACTAATCTTTATAATCAAGAACGTCAAACTCAACTTTCTCAACCCGCCCCCGAATCTAATGCTGAAACTATAGAAAAATGTTTGATTGCTGCTGCTAAAGCTATACGAGCTTATCTTTATCCCAATATGACCTCCTTGAATGCCACAACGGGAGATAATTCGGGCGAATTTCAAGATATATTACCTCAACTTCGACAAGATTCCTTACTTTCGGAAATTGTTGTTCAAGAAGAAATTGAGGAGCGTAAATCTCAGCAGTCTCAAATTAGTGATGTGTTAATTGCTGCAATTAATGAATTAGATGAAGAAGGGCGAAATATCCTCAAATACTATTATCAAGGGAAGAAGAAGCAATCTCAGATAGCTAAAGAATTGGGAGTAAAGCAATACACCATATCCCGTCGTTTGACTAAGTGTAAAGATACATTATTAATTAAATTAGCCACCTGGACAAAAGATTCGATGCATATCTCTTTGGACTCGTCGGTACTAGATTATATGAGTACAGTTTTAGAGGAGTGGCTGCAAAATTACTATAAACCTGAAAATGTAAATTAGGAAAGCACGAAGTACAAAGACCAACTACGAATCAAACCAAAGGCTAACATTATGACCATTGACCTAGAAACACTGAGCATAAACAACCCTACCAATTTATGGTTAGAGATTCCCGAAAACCAACAAACTAATATTTGGGAAAAAAGCCAAGATTTTTCTACAGACAATCGTCGCTGGATGGCTTATCTCAACAACTTGAGTTTAAAAACATTTTTACCTTGGTTTAAAGAAGAACACGCTCAAAACGCAAAAGTATTTCCGAATTCAGCAACTTTACCAAGCATTTGGGAAGTAACCAACGGTACGGGAATCAGTTTCAACGGTAAAAAATTAGTTTTGATTCCCAGCGAAGCTCTTGATATCTCAGAATTACGAGTTCCCCAAGAATGGGTTGATATTCCCAGGTGGAGTGCCGATTATTATTTAGCAGTACAGGTAAATATAGAAGAAAGCTATATCAGAATTTGGGGTTATACATCTCAAGCAAATTTAAAAAATAAAGGAACTTACGACGCTAACGAAAAAGCTTATTGTTTGGACAAACAGCATTTAATTTCCAACTTGAGTATTTTATCCATAGCAGCTCAACTTTGTCCCGAAGAAATTACCAAAACCGAAACTGTTCCCTTAGCGGAACTATCCACAACCCAAGCAGATAATTTGATTACTCGTTTGGGAAATCCGCAATTAATTAATCCCCGTCAAGCAATACCATTTACTATGTGGGGAACGCTTTTAGAAAATGGTGCTTGGAGACAGGGACTTTACGAACAGCGTCAAGGAATGTCAAGACAGTGGTCAATTCGTCAGTGGATGCAAAACGGAGTTTCCGAAGCAGCCAGACAATTCGGTTGGGCTACTGTAGATTTAAGACCAAGTTTTGAAGGTTCCAGAGGAACAGCAGCACCAGCACAGTCACCAACTTTAATTAAAAGAATCACTATCTCCGGCACGGAATATGAATTGTTAGTTAAACCAAAGGGTGAAATTCAAGATAGAACTTGGCGATTTGAATTAAGACCGGGCACCCCAGGACAGATGATTCCAGTGGGAGTAAAGTTAATGTTGTTAACAGAAGATTTACAGCCATTCGATGGAAACCAAGCCCAAGCTAAAAAACCTGTTGAAAGACTTTATGTTGATATTGTTTTAGGTCAAGACGAAGAAGGTTTGGTATGGAAGACCGAACCCGTATCTGATGATTATGATTATGAAGCTTTGTATTTGTGATTTCGGGGACGGGGAGTAAGTAGTAAGTAGATTTTCAAATTTTATTTTACTGCGATACACCGGAGTTTTTACACTTTGTATATCGCAATTTATATTTTTCTATCGGAACAGTTGGACTTTTTTGTTCAAAATCTGAAACTTCCATTTCAAAATCCTAATTACATCCACTATTCCCCCTATCGGAACAGTTAGAAATTTGGGTCGAATCCCAAAATCAAAGTTGAAAAAATCGAGATTAATCAACTATTCCCCTATCGGAACAGTTGAAATTTTTGGTCGAATCTTAAAATCAAAGTTTCAAAATCAAGATTAATTAACTATTCCTTTATCGGAACAGTTGCAATTTTCACTCGAATCTCAAAATACAAGCTTCAAAATCAAGATTCGTTTACTATTCCCCTACCGGAACATTTAGAAATTTGGGTCGAATCCCAAAATCAAAGTTGAAAAAATCGAGATTAATCAACTATTCCCCTACCGGAACAGTTGAAATTTTTTGCTCGAATCTTAAAA
>JBCBHT010000252.1:0-10778 GCA_038525335.1 Cyanobacteria bacterium J06621_15
TTCTAGTAAGTATTTTCACTTTCAGTAACTTGGAATTTACTTTAAACAAAATTAATTCTTCGCAATAGCAAATAAAGAAACGGTGAAGTTGTCCGGAAAAAGGTGCGATTAAAAAACAAAAGCGACTATTGTATAAAGCGAACCCTTAGAAGCATGTGTTAGTAGTTTGATGAATATCTAAAAAGCGCTAATTTAGATTTGTTTTACATTTATGAAAATAGCTTTTATAGTAGACCGATTTCCACTTTTGTCAGAAACATTTGTCATCAACCAAATTACAGGTTTGATTGAACGCGGACATGAAGTGCATATCTATGGAAGGAAGACTAGTGATAATAAGCTACATCCAGATGTAGAAAAATATAAGTTAATTGAACGCACGCACTACTTACATGAAATTCCTAAAAATTATTTAGGACGTTTATTTAATGTACTGTATTTGTTCGCAAAGAACTTTTCTCAAGCTCCATTAGTTTTACTACGCTCTTTAAATATATTTAAGTACGGTAAACGAGCAGCTTGTTTAAGATTATTTTATTCGACTCTACCTTTTATCGACGCACCTAAATACGATATTATTCACTGTCAATTTGGTAGACAAGCAATTTGTAAATTTGGTCCCTACAGTTACGAAGGTTTAGTACTCCGTGAAATTGGTGCAGTAGAAGGAAAATTACTAACAACTTTTCGCGGATACGATATCAGTTGGTACTTGCATCAGTATGGTGAAAATGTTTATGACGGATTGTTTGAAAAAGGAGACTTTTTCTACACTAACTGCGAGTTTTTTCGACAGCGAGTCATTCAACTCGGATGTGATGAACAGAAAATCGTCGTCCACGGTTCGGGGATAAATTGCAGTAGATTCACATTTAAAGCTAGATATCCGGATGCTTCTGGCTTAATCCGTATAGCTACCACAGGACGTTTAGTAGAAAAAAAAGGCATAGAATATGCTATTCGTGCAATTGCTGAAGTCGCAAAAGTCTATCCCAACGTTGAATTCAATATTATTGGAGATGGAGAATTAAAAGAACGTTTTCTGCAAATTATTCAAGAATTAGAAATTACCGATAAAGTTAATTTAAAAGGATGGAGAAACCAAAAAGAAATCATATCTATTCTTGATGAAACCCATATCTTTATTGCACCAAGCGTTACTGCTAGCGATGGTAATCAAGATGCTCCTGTCAATACTTTAAAAGAAGCAATGGCTATGGGTTTACCGGTTATCGGTACCCTTCATGGTGGAATTCCGGAATTAGTAGAAGATGGTATTTCTGGATTTTTAGTTCCCGAACGAGATGAGAAAGCTATTGCTCAAAAATTAATTTATTTAATAGAGCATCCTGAAATATGGGAAAAAATGGGTTTATCCGGTCGCAAAAAAGTAGAAACGCACTATGATACAGACAAACTTAATTCTGAATTAGTGGAAATGTATCAACAGATATCTGATAACAATTTGTATTCAAAACAACAAGAAAAGTCGCTTTCTCCTGTAAGTTCCGAATACATCTAGAGCTTCTAAACAACAAATTTCCAAGCAATTTATTTTTGAATAAATTTAAAAGTCGAGGATTAAAATTATGAGTTCCAAACCTGAAGTAACTATTATTGTTGCACCCAGAGAACGGTTTAGCTATACTCGCGAATCTTTAGAAAGTATTTACGAGCATACACAGGTACCATTTAAATTAATTTATGTTGATGGTGGTTCTCCTGCTCATATTAAAAAATATCTGGAAAATCGAGCTTTAGAAAAGCAATTTAAAATCATTCGTACCGAACATTATCTTTCTCCAAATCACGCAAGAAACCTTGGTTTACGTCAAGTTGATACCAAGTATGTACTTTTCATTGATAACGATGTAGTTGTTACTCCCGGTTGGTTAAAAACTGCAATTGATTGTGCTGAAGAAAAGACAGCAACAATAGTAAGTCCTCTTGTATGTCAATATTTACCATTACACGAAGAAGTTCATTGTGCTGGTGGTGAATCGGGAATTAAAGTAGAAACTAAAGACGACACCACGAGAAGAAGGTTTATTGAAAAGATTTTCAAGCAAGGACGAAAAGTTGCAGATGTCCGTCCCAAATTACAGCGTGAGGAAACCGGATTGGCTGAGTTTCACTGCATGCTGGTACGTACAGAAATCTTTGATAAAATTGGCTTGCTCGATGAAGGTTTACTCAATACCAAGGAACACGTAGATTTGTGTATTTTGGTAGCTGAAGCTGGGGGTAGTATTTATCTAGAACCCGATTCATTAGTAACTTATGTACCGGGACCACCTTTAGAATGGTCTGATGTAGGGTATTATATGTTACGTTGGAGCGACGGTTGGGAAATGGCTAGTTTAAAAAGATTGCGCGAAAAGTGGAATTTGAGCGAAGACAAGTATTTCCAGAATAAGTATAAGCGATTGGGATGGCGCAGAAAAATGACGATTATCGACCCAATCAGTAAAAAACTTGGTTTCGGAAATCGTTTCTTATCTAAAGTAGTCGGAAAACTAGTTGGTAAAGCAGACAAATTGCTCAACCACTACATTACCAGCAGCTACGCTCGCAAACACCTGCAAAATAATTCCAACCAAAACCCTCCGACTCAACCACCTTCTGCGGTTACAGCATCATCTCAAGGGTGATAGTTTACCTCACCCCGTCCTTACGGACACCCCTCTCCTTGTCAAGGAGAGGGGAAGAAATAGAAATCCGGACAACTCCTTTTTACTAAGGAGAGAAGAAAAAAGAAATCCGGACAACTCTTTCTTATTAAGGAGAGAACAAAAAAGAAATCTGGACAGCATTTTCCCTTACTAAGGAAATGAGAAAGAAGAAAAAAGAAATCCGGACACCCCTCTCCTTATTAAGGAGAGGGGAAGGGGTGAGGTTCCGGGATTAATCAGAAGATATTTAAAACCAAGGGTGAAAATATTGAAAAGAAAATCAAAGAGAAAATTAAAAGCAAAAAAACTTAGAAAACATCAATCACACGAAGCGATTTATACCCCAGAAAGTCTGTTAAGACATCCTTCCAGATTGTTCAAACAGATGTGGTTTGATTTGCTAAGCTCTCGGGAACTCGCTTGGAGACTGTTAATAAGGGATATCAGCGCTCAATACCGTCAGTCATTTTTAGGTGTGATTTGGGCTTTTATACCACCAATAGTGATGGCTGCTGGATTCACTCTCGCTAGTCAGGCTAAGGTTATTAATATCGGAGAAACTGATTTACCTTATGCTGCTTATGTAATGTTTAGTACCGCTTTATGGCAAACTTTTGTAGAAGCAATCAACGGTCCAGTAAAAGCGGTGACGGTAGCTAAACCAATGCTAGCAAGAGTTAATTTTCCCAGAGAAGCATTAATATTAGCTAAATTAGGTGAAGTCTTTTTCAATTTTGCTATCAAGTTAATTTTAATTATCGCCTTATTTCTTTGGTTTCGCGTTTCTGTTAGTTGGACGGTGATTTTAGCTCCGGTCGCTTTAATTCATTTAATTTTTCTAGGTACCTTTATTGGTGTTTTACTGTCACCTTTAGGAGTTTTATATCAAGACGTTTCCAAAGGATTAACTTTACTAACTAGTTTTTGGCTGTTTCTAACTCCTGTGGTTTATCCAGTTCCGACTGAAGGAGTTTTCGGTACTATAGTAAAGCTAAATCCCGTTACTCCCTTACTTGTAACAACGCGAGAACTTGCAACCACGGGAATAATATCGGAACCCATAGGATTTTGGATAGTCAGTATTATTACTATAGTTGGATTATTTATAACCTGGGTTGGTTTTCGTTTAGCAATGCCTTTTGTGGTTGAAAGAGTAAGTTCTTAGTTCCTATATTATGACAAGTTTAATAGAAAGAGAAATCAATACTCAGCCCGAAGAACGTGAAGCAGTTATTACCATTGAAAATGTTTCTAAAAAGTTTTGTCGAGATTTAAAACGCTCTTTATTTTACGGTTTAAGAGATATTGCTTCAGAAGTTACTGGTGGTAAAAGAAAAAGCGATACTTTACGTAAAAATGAGTTTTGGGCAATTGATAATGTTAGCTTTAAACTGCATCGAGGTGAAGCTCTGGGCTTAGTTGGTTCTAATGGAGCCGGAAAAAGCACTATATTACGAATTATTAGCGGTTTAATTAAACCCGATACAGGAACTGTAAAAGTAAGAGGTAGGGTTGCTCCTTTAATTGCCTTGGGAGCCGGTTTTAATCCGATTTTATCAGGTCGGGAAAATATTTACGCCAATATGTCAATTCTCGGTTTACCAACTTCTGAAATTGAAAAGAGATTTGATGAAGTTGTAGAATTCGCCGAAATTTCTGACGCAATTGATGCACCAGTTCAAACCTATAGTTCGGGAATGGCTGCAAGGTTGGGATTTGCTTGTGCTGTGCATATAGAACCTGACATTTTATTAATTGATGAAGTGTTAGCGGTAGGTGATGTAAAATTTAAGATGAAATGCCATCGCAAGCTATCTGAATTACGCCAAAAAGGTACGGCATTCATTTTAGTTACCCACAATTCTCATAGTATTTTGAATATATGTGAAAGTTCAATTTACCTGAAAAAAGGTCAATTGATTGCTTCCGGAGATACCGAAAAAGTAATTCGTAAATACGAAGAAGACCTTTGTTTGAGCGGTAAAGAAAATGCTCTAGGTAGAATGGTTTTACCTGCCAAGCCAAAAGAAAAAAGCAATGGCTTGGACATAGTTTCGCTATGTTTTAAAGACGAACAAGATAATAATTTAGAAACCTTGTTTACTGGCGAACCAGCATATTTATGTGTAGAATGTAAATCTTACGAGCATATAAAAACTGGCAACCTAGGGATGTTAGTCACAGCATTATCGGGAGGAGAAGGTCTGGTTTTGTATATGACCTCGAATAGTGATAATCATGACTTGGAAATTCCCGTAGGAAAATCAGAAATACGCATGTATATGCCGTACTGTTCGATGATTCCTGGCGTATATAGTGCTAGAATCTATATTCGCAATGGCGTATATTCCTATGATATCGTTGAATCTTTTCGATTCACGGTTAAAGCTAACAAAACTATTAGTAGATGCCAGTTTTATCAACCCAGAAAATGGCAGGTTGTTAGTCAATAGTCAATAATTAAGATACAGAATTTTAAAACCTAGGTAGATTAAAACAAACAAAACCTGATAGAAAAACAACATTTAATGAGTGATTTATTCTTAAATATATTTGCATTTAACTAATATTTTTTATTCAAATAAAAAGTTAATCAGAATATATTTTAGTTCAAAAGCATTGACATTTTATCAATTTAAAACGTTTCATTTGGGTGTCTCAAAATGAACAATATCTTGCTTAGCATCATTATTCCTACTTACAATAGACCTCATTTTTTACCTCGTGCTGTTAAAAGTGCTTTGCAGCAAACTGTGGAAGAAATAGAAGTAATTGTAGTTGATGATGGTTCTGATGAGCCAGTAAATCTAGAAGAACATCCTCGATTAAAAGTAATTACACTATCCAAAAATAGCGGTAATGCAGTTGCTCGTAACGTAGGTTTAAAAGCTGCAAAAGGTCAATATGTCACCTATCTTGATGACGATGACCAATTGCTGCCTAATATGGCTCAAGTATCTCTAGATGCTTTGAAAAATACTACATTACCTCAACCAGTTGCAGCCCTTTCTGGGTTAGAAGTTATCAAACCTGATGGTGAAGTAATCGATAGACGCTTACCCCCAACTTTACCGCTTGGTTCTCATTTCTTTCTTGAAGATATCGAACCTCAAAAGTCTTATTTATCCAAACAGACATTAGTTGTAGGAAGAGAGCTTTTGCTCGAAATTGGTGGTTACGACGAAACCTTTACTTCTCGGGTTCATACTGAGATGTTTTTAAGACTCAATCCAGTTTGCTCAATTCTGGGTTTACCAGTCGTGACTTATCAGCTTACCGCTCATGAGGGAGAGAGAATTTCTCGCAATCCAGCACTACGTCAAGTGAATTTCGAGCGCTTGCTCAACAAGCATGAATCCCTATTTAAGCTGCATCCCAAAACCTTTGCTAATTTCTTGTGCGACCATGCAGAAAGGTCATTAGAGCTTGGTCAGCCAAAAGCCGCAACCTTGAACTTTGTACGGGCTATGAAGCTAAATTTAAAGCCTACTTTAGGACGAATTAAATCAATATTTGCATACACCTTGCGATGCTATACAAAGCAAGTTTTTTTAAGAAGCTTTCAATAGAATCTGAAATCATTAGCAACACTTAGTAATTATCGGTAGAGATTGATGAAAAAAAAACTGTCTGTAATGTACGTTATTCGAGGGTATCCTCAAATCTCTCAAACCTATCTCAAGACTGAGCTTGAAGCACTTTACAACGACTACGACATAACCATTGTTTCTCGCAAACCTTCAGATGTTCCTTACAAGAATCACTATCCTTACCACCACTTAACTGAAAAAGAAGCGATTAAAGAGTTAGCTGCACAAGTAAAACCTGACGTTCTCCATACCCACTATTTAAATCAACTGGATTTTATCGGTCCTTTAGCTGAAGAATTAGGAATTCCTTTTACTGTCAGGTCTCATTCTTACGACACGCTTTGTTTACGTCCTAAAAATTGGAAGGGTCGTATAAGAGAAATATTAGAAAGAAATACACCTCAATTCAAGAAAGCTGCGAATATAAAATCCAATCTGCATTGGATAAATCACGAACTTTGTTTGGGTGTTTTAGCCTTTCCTTTTTCACGTCAATATTTAGAAGCATACGGTGTTAATTATTCTAAAATTATTGACTGTTTTCCTGCAATTAATTATGCGCTTTTTCATAATGAATCTCCGAATGGTAGTGCAATTATGAATACCGGTGCAGTCATTCCTAAAAAGAAAATGGAAGACTATATCGAACTTGCAACCTTATTACCAGAAAAACAATTCAACCTCTATGCACTTGGTTACAGAGTTGATAAATTAAAACTAGTTAATGAGTCCAAAGGTAATCCTGTAAAAATTACTTTACCGATAGAGCCAAATGAGATGAGTCCGCAATATAAAAAACACCAGTGGTTAGTTTATACAGCAGATTTTACACTAGCCACAGTAGGTTGGCCAATGGCTATAGCGGAGGCACAAGCGGCAGGGGTCGGTGTATGCATGCCAAATATCAGACCAGATATAAAAGAATATATTGGTGAAGCTGGATTTATTTACGATTCAATAGAAGAAGTAGTTGATATCATTAATAAACCGGTTCCCGAAGATATAAGAGAAGCTGGATTTCTGCAAGCAAAGAAGTCTGATATTCACGAACACAAGCATTTACTGACCGAACTTTGGCATCAAGCCTCTGGACGTTAATTTATTAAAAAGCTTTTTGATTATCTTGTCTCTTCCCAACTTTAAAGCAACAATTTTTATCTGCTTCTATCGTTAGCTAAAATCTATCAAATAGAAGTGAAACAATTTTTTTAAGCAAGCGTCAATTATAGGCATCTACAATATGGTAAACATGGCTGTAACAAGAGTTTTTAATCATGAGTGAACGGTTGATTATCAAAGAATTAATGCTAATAAAATAATGTATGCATTAGACAATAGTTGCTTCTGACAAGATATTTAGCATCGAAATATAAACCAGCCATAGATATCAATTTGAAAAGCGATTAAAATAAAACAATGGGTACATGACAATGCAAAAATTGGTTTCCGTAATTATTCCTTGTTTTAATGCTGAAAGCTGGATAGCAGAGACTATCGATAGCTGTTTAAGACAAACCTATCCTCATATCGAAGTTATCGTAATTGATGATTGTTCTACAGATAACTCTGTGGAAATCATTAAAAGCTACGGGGATAAAATTATTTGGGAACGTCTACCAGAAAACAAGGGTGGGTGCTATGCAAGAAATCTAGGCTTTGCTTTATCAAAAGGAGAATATATTCAATTTTTAGATGCGGATGATTTTATATTACCAGAGAAAATAGAGAGACAGCTAAATTTTTTAGAAGAAACAGCAGCAGATGTTGTTTATGGTGATTGGAGATTTCAAGGACACCAAACTAATGGAGTAATATTCCTCGAACAGATAGAAAAACCTGGAGAGCAAGCAGATATTTTAGAATCTTTAATCAAGAATTGGTGGACTGCGGTTGCATCCTTACTTTATAGAAGAACTGCTGTAGAAAAAAGCGGTGGATGGGATGAAAACTTCTTAGCTGCACAAGATAGAGATTTTTTAATTTCAGTTGTTATGGCTGGTGCAAAAGTGGTTTATCAACCGGGCTGTTATTCAATATATAGAAGATACGGTAACGTTACAGTATCAACTTGTTCAAAACGGCGTTGGGTAGATTATCACTGCAAAGTTTTACAAAAGGTAGAACAAAAATTATTAGAAAAATATCAACAAAATATTCCAATTAAATATCGTCGTGCATTAGCACATGGCTACTTTGAATTAGCCAGGGATTACATGTATATAGATTATCCAGAATATCTACGATTTTCAAAGAAATCCTTAACCTTGTGTCCCGACTTCAAACGTTACACCAAAAGACCTGTTTATAAGTTAATTCAAGATATCTGTGGATTTCGGCTTTGTGAGAAATTTGTCAGTTGTACGTTACTTTTAAAAGCATATATAGATTATAAAATTAATCCCCGTACCTCAAAATTTCATAGCTAAACACCGTGAATTGTCACAGAAATGATAGAATACTATTATTTTAGGACGAGCTTCATGGATAGAGGAAAAATCGTTGCAATTATTACGGGTGTAATTTCTATACTTTTGGCTGTTGCTTATCTTGTAGTTGTGCAAATTCTGGACTTTCGAGGAGAAATGAAGCCCGCACCAATTACTCAAATCGAAACTTACAATACGTTAGTTACTGTTAATGGGTTGAAAGATTCTGAAATAGAAAGAATTAACAAGTAGTAAGTAGGGAGTAAGGAGTAGGTAAGAAGAGAAAGAAATATTGAGTCATATAAAACTTTTTGATTGTAGATTTATCGGTACATAAATTCCGGACTACCTAGGATAATAACAGCTCGTTGATTTGGGGGACTGCTGTTTATTACTTCTTGGGTTTTAGATGAAAAGTTATTTCCTAGAGTGTTTGTCAATTCTATAGAATCAACTGACTTATTCGGACGACGGGGTTGATTTTGTTTATTATTTCTGTTCCTATTTCTTAACCCTCCTCTACCTATAGTATTTGCAAAACTTAATCTCCAATTAATACCGTTGGGATTTAACCAAGCTTTCTGGGTGTTTTTATACCCGTCTGGACTTTGGTTTCCGTATAAAGGCATCCCCATCCTATGCAATACGCTATTTATTCTGCGAAAGTCGTTGATTGGTGTATCGGTAGCTCTAAGACTGGAGATTACGTATTGATACGGTGTTTTAAATTTGGAATTGTAATATTTTTCATCCCAAAATTCGGAACTCTTAAATAGGGTTTCGAGTATGGCACGAATATCTCCGTCTGTTGTTAAATAGCGCTTTGATAATTTATCTACTAAAGTTTTCGGTGGTTTGTCAGCGAGGAAGTATTGAGCTATTTTGTAGCTGATATGACGGGCTGTAGCTGGATGCTTTGCTAAAATATCCAGAGCTTTTTCTCCTTCCGCGATGCCGCTTCCTTTGATTTCCTGACTTAAAAATACTTTATCCGTAAAGTCATGACGTTTGGCATTAAAGTAAAAATCATAACCGTCTTTAAATTTGATTCCGGGACGACGAAAACCCCAGCCGGTAAATATTTTTGCCAAATTTATCACGTCTGCTTGAGTGTAACCACCATCGACACCCAAGGTATGTAATTCCATTAATTCCCGAGCATAATTTTCATTTAAGCCTTTGAATCTTCCTCTGGGACGATTGTTAGGAGCGGTATTCTGCCAGTTGTCCAAGTAAAACAACATAGCTGGATGACGAGCAGTTGCACCTAATAAGTCACGGAATTTACCAAAGACATATGGTCTAATTGCTTGTTCTTCGTAAGCACCTATCCATAAACGGGTAAGCCCTTTATTTTGATATACGTTGAAATGGTTGTACCAAAAGTCTACCATCACCTCTTGTAATTGCCGGGGACTTTCGGAACTTCTGAGCAATCGCGCTTTTACTGCTTGCTGGAGAATTAATCTTTGTTTTTTGCGTCTTTGCTTCCTCATTTGAGGATTTGGTTTCGGTAAACGTCTGACGCTGTATTGTGAGTGTAGTTGTGCGGGAGTTAAACCCAAAGTTTGGAGTTGAGAAAGTTTATTTTTTAAGCTTTGCGGTTCGGGTATAGATTCGGGTGTTAATTGCTGTTGGATATATTTATCGATACCAATTTCTTGAACTTTTGCCACATCACCAGGAGCAGCACCGAAACTGAGACGGTTAATTATATGGAGTATTTTGGAATTTTCAGCTTTGGTATTTTGAAGTTGAGGATTTTCAACTTGGGAGAAGATGTGATTATCTAGGGTCGCTTGATTAGCCGATATTGCATCGCAGCTAGAATTAGTTAAGCCTATTGCAATAAAAACAGCAACTATCCAGCTTTTTGAATTTATTCTCATAATTTTCTATTCCCTATATTCCCTACTCCCTACTTTCTACTTTCTACACCCTACTACTCCACCATATAAGTTATGAGGGGTAAAAATAAATTTGATTGAAAATCGAATAGTCCTCTAAACCCTCTTCCTCTGCGTCCTCTGTCTTGGAAAGTTGCTCTTGGGGGAAACCCCCAAGACCGCACTTTCCGCTGCGCTCTCTGC
>JBCBHT010000253.1:0-10762 GCA_038525335.1 Cyanobacteria bacterium J06621_15
ATAAAATCTGAAGCTGCAATACCAGGATTAATTAAACTTCTTGAACATGAAGGTTCATATGTACGTTTTAGCGCAGCAGATGCACTGGGACAAATAAAGTCTGGAATCGCTATACCAGGATTAATTAAACTTTTAAATAATCAAAATTTTCTACAACTTAATAATGGTCAAAATTCACTCCATGCTCTAAACGCACTTGAAGAAATCCAACAAAACCTCAAATACTACCAACCCATCCCCAAACCCACCATGTCCAAATCCACATCCCACAACTACGCATTACTCATCGGTGTAGGTGAATGTGAAGAAACCAAGTTATCCCTACCAGTCACAGTAAAAGATATTCAAGCAATAAAATCTCTCCTCACCGATTCCAATTTATGCGGTTATATCGACGATAATATTCGTCTTCTCTACAACGAAACCGCTACTAAAGAACAAATTCTAGAAAATTTAACCTGGTTAAAACAACAAGCTGAAAATGACCCAGAAGCAACTATATTAATTTACTATTCCGGTCACGGATTATTAGATAATTCTGGAGATTACTATCTCATTCCCCACGAAACTGATAGAGCTGATATTCCCGATACTGCACTTGCTGCTGAAACTTTTAATCAAGCATTACAAGCAATTCCCGCTCACAGATTATTGGTAATTATAGATAGCTGTCATGCTCAAGGAATGGCTTCATCAAAAGACGATACACAAAATAAACGTTCGCCAATTCCCAAAGGTTTTACTCAAAGTTCTTTACCCAAAACCATTGTTGAAGATTTAAAAGGTAGTGGAAGAGTTGTTTTTACATCTTCTACCGGAACACAATTGTCTTGGATTCGCAGCGATGGGGAAATGAGCATCTATACTTATCATTTCCTTGAAGCTTTACAAGGTGCTGGGAACCAACCGGGAGATAAATTAGTTAAAGTTTCCCATTTGATGAATTACCTCAGCGGAACTGTTCCGATAACGGTACAAAAGGAATATAACAAAGAACAAACACCATTCTTTGATTTCGCAACGGAAGACTTTCCCGTAGCATTATTACGTGGTGGAAAAGGTTTACCCGAAGCAGGATATGAAAGTGTCGAAGCAGAAGCACGGGAGAATATTCGGAATATTAGCAATCAGGTTAATGATGGTGTGGGAAATGTGGGTGATGGAAATATTGGTTTGAAAATAGATTCGGGTGGTGGAAGTATTACTATTGGTGATGTCTCTTCGGGGTAAAGTAATTATAAGTGGTATGCAAAATTATTTGTGTCATTACGAGCGATAGCGAAGTAATCGCGAGGTATTGGGATTGCTTCGCTATCGCTCGCAATGACGTAATTACGTTACTTTTGCGTAAGTCCTACTTTCAACAAGCAACTCTTCAGTTTGTAATTGTGAGAATCCGGAATTTTGTCCGCTCCTATAGTTACAATATTAGTTTGGAGCTTCAGGAGTATCCTTATTATGAGTCTTCCTATAGTAGCTATTATCGGTCGTCCCAATGTGGGCAAATCAACTATAGTTAATCGTTTGGCAAAACAGCAGTCAGCTATCGTTCACGATGAACCGGGAGTCACCCGAGACAGAACTTATCTGAGTGCATTTTGGCGCGATCGCGATTTTATGGTGGTCGATACGGGTGGTTTAATATTCAATGACGATACGGAATTTTTACCGTTTATTCGTCAGCAAGCAATGGTCGCTTTGTCTGAAGCTAGTGCAGCAATTTTTGTGGTAGACGGACAAACTGGTGCTACCCCAGCGGATTTGGAAATAGCGGAATGGTTGCGACATCATCCGGTACCGGTGCTACTCGCAGTTAATAAGTGCGAATCTCCGGAAGAGGGATTGATGTTAGCAGCCGATTTTTGGCAGTTGGGATTGGGTGAACCCTATCCTGTATCGGGAATTCACGGTAACGGGACTGGAGAATTGTTAGATGAATTAGTTAATCATCTTCCCCCAGCTTCAGAAATTACAGAAGATGAAGAAATTAAAATTGCGATTATCGGTAGACCAAATGTTGGTAAATCAAGTTTATTAAATTCTTTTGCTGGTGAAGAAAGAGCAATTGTTAGTCCAATTTCCGGTACTACTCGCGATGCTATTGATACTTTTATCAAAAAAGACGAGCAAGTTTATCGTTTAATAGATACTGCTGGTATTAGAAAGAAAAAAAATATTGATTACGGTACGGAATTCTTTAGTATTAACCGCGCTTTTAAAGCAATTCGTCGTTCCGATGTGGTTTTATTTGTAATCGATGCACTTGACGGAATCACCGACCAAGACCAAAAATTAGCAGGAAGAATAATCGATGAAGGTCGAGCTTGTATAACTGTTGTGAATAAATGGGATGCTTACGAAAAAGATTCTTACAGCGTTTACGATTACCAAAAATATTTATCCGGTAGACTGCATTTTTCCGATTGGTCGGAAACAATATTTGTTAGTGCTTTAACCGGACAGCGAGTAATGAAAATTCTCGATTTGGTTAATCTAGCAATAGAACAGCACAGAAGAAGAGTAAGTACTTCAGTAATTAATGAAGTGTTGGAAGAAGCTGTAAGATGGCATTCTCCACCAGCTAGTCGTAGCG
Source organism: Cyanobacteria bacterium J06621_15 (assembly GCA_038525335.1). Lineage (GTDB taxonomy): Bacteria > Cyanobacteriota > Cyanobacteriia > Cyanobacteriales > Nostocaceae > Rivularia. Next base: position 2,594 of record JBCBHT010000253.1, read on the forward strand.
GAAAACAAGGAAGAATTTATTACGGAACTCAAGTTAGTACCAGACCACCGACTATTGCATTATTTGTCAATGAAGCCAAACGTTTCAACGACAACTACCGTCGTTATATCGAGCGTCAATTCCGAGAGCAACTAGGTTTTAGAGGTACTCCGATTCGTCTTTTATGGAGAAGCAAAAAAGTTAGAGACGCAGAAAATGTTACTGCTAATAGAGCAACTAAAGTTTGGGGGTAAAAGGTAATGGGTAATTGGTAATGGGTAATTGGTAATTGGTAATTGGTAATAGATTATTTTGACCTATTAATTTTAATTTCTAACTCCTAACCTCTGACCCCAAATTCCAAATTATCAATAATTAACAACTAACAACTATCAACTAACAACTAACAACTATCAACTAACAACTAACAACTAACAACTATCAACTATCAACTAACAACTAACCACTAACAACTAAATGGATTTATTACGTTCTTTACCATTAGGACTTTATTTAGAAGAACCTGTTACTTGGCTACATAAACTCGACTCGCGAGTTAAATTTGTGTGGTTAATGAGTTTTCTAAGTACTTATATTTTTGCTAATACTTGGTGGCGTGTAATCTTAGTATTTGTGCTGATTTTTATCACGTTAATATCCGGTATTCCTAGAAGGGTATGGCGACAGCAAATGGGGTATTTACTGTCAATTTGCCTGCTGGTTTTAATTATTGCATCTTTAAGTCCAGATGGAATGGGTGTTGATTATCAACCACGTTTACCTACGGAAAGACAGGTGCAAAATCAGCAGCCACCAGCCCAGAATAATACAATAAATCCAATTTTATCCGCATTTAATCAGCAAGAATATAATTATGTATTGTTCGCTGGAGGTCCTGTAAGAGTAACGCGACATTCTTTTGATTTAGCAGTACGTTTAAGTACTATCTTTTTTACAGTTTTATATAGTACAACTTTATATTTACTGACAACTGCACCAGAAGAAATCACGGCAGGTATTGAAAGTCTGATGCAACCTTTGAGACGATTTAAGATACCTGTCACCGAAATTGCTTTGACATTGACATTATCTTTACGCTTTATTCCCCTTGTTTTAGAAGAAATTCAAAATTTAATCCGTTCGGTGATGACTCGGGCAATTAATTGGAAAAAATTAGGATTAAAAGGGATAGTTAAAGTTTGGATGATGGTGGCAGAACGATTATTGCAAAACTTGCTTTTACGAGCCGACCAGATGGCTAATGGAATTGTAGTACGAGGTTTTATTGGTTCCAACAAACACCGAGTTCAATGGCATAATTTACGTTTGAAAAGTTTGGACTGGTTGGCAATATTCGTATTAGTTTTATTTTGGGGAATGCGGTTCGCTATCGGAAATCAGGTTAATTGATAGTTGATAGTTGTTATTTGTTAGTTGATAGTTGTTAGGAGTTAGGAGTTAGGAATTATAAGTAAATAATCAAAAATTAAATTATTATTTCTCCCCCCTCTCCCCCCTCTTCCCCCTCTTCCCCCTCTCTTCCCCCTCTCCCCCCTCTTCCCCCTCTCTTCTCTCCTCGCTACTCACTTCATAATTAATGACAAAAGAACTTCAACCTTGGAATTTTAGAAAGCTTCCTTTACAAGAACGTACTGGTAGTGATATTTTTGCTTGCTTATTCATTTCTGAATCTTCTAATAAAATTGCAACTCTTTTAGAAAGTCCTTATCCAAATAATTTAAATAATCCTCAATTAACTCGTTATTCTATTTGTGCTGGTTCACCTCGGGTAATTGATGGTGTTCAGCAAATGTGGATACCTCGGTTAGGGGAAGTGCAACATGTTCTTAATAGATTATTAGAAAAAGAATTAGAAAAACAATCCGAAAATACTAATTTTGATGCTTCTGTTTCTTGTCTTCCGTTTACGGGGGGTTGGTTGGGTTGGTTGGGTTACGATGTAGCTTGGGAAATAGAGACTTTACCTACACTCACATCCGATAATTTACCGTTTCCAGTAGCTTTTTGGTACGAACCTGAATGTTTTACTGTGTTAGACCATCAGGAACAAACTTTATGGTTAGCTGCTAGTAATCAGAATCAATTAGATGAATTAGAAAATAAACTTTCACAACAACAGCTAGATTTTTCTAATTCTATACTTGTAAAAAGTCATACAAATTTAGCCCCCTTAAAATTACTTACTTCTCAAGCTGACTATGAAGCAGCGGTTTTAAAAGCAAAAAAATATATTCAAGCAGGGGATATTTTTCAAACTAATCTTACTATCCGCTTTGAATCTCAAACCACTGCTTCTGGATGGGAAATTTATCAAGCTTTACAAAAGATAAATCCTTCTCCTTTTGCTAGCTATTTCAAAACTCCTTGGGGTGAGGTTGTTAGCTGTTCCCCTGAAAGGTTGGTTCAAGTAGATGGGAATATTGCTCAAACTCGACCAATCGCAGGGACGCGAAAACGAGGTCGGACTCAACAAGAAGATGAAGAATTAGCTCAAGAATTACTTAGCAATAGTAAGGAGCGTGCAGAACACATTATGTTAGTGGATTTGGAACGTAATGATTTGGGAAGAGTTTGTGAATGGGGGAGTGTCAAAGTTGATGAATTGTTGACGATTGAGCGTTACTCTCATGTGATGCATTTGGTTAGTAACGTTAAAGGAACTTTGAGAGATAACAAAAATACTACGGTTGATTTGATTGGTTCTATGTTTCCTGGTGGGACGATAACAGGTTGTCCCAAGGTTCGCTGTATGGAAATTATTGAAGAGTTGGAACCTGTCAGACGCAGTTTATTTTATGGTTCCTGCGGTTATTTGGATTGGAGGGGTAATTTAGATTTGAATATTTTGATTCGCACTTTGCTGTGTAGTACTAAAGTAAATGAATCTTTAGAACCTATTACTCCATCGGACGTTAAACCATATAATAGCGGCTCCACATCAGAGGTTAATTATCAACCATCAAGCAATCAACACGACCCAATCATTAATTTTGTTTGGGGACAAGTTGGAGCAGGAATTGTAGCGGATAGCAATCCTAAAAAAGAATGGGACGAATCTCTGCACAAAGCACAAGCCCAAATTAATGCGTTGCAAAGAGTTTAAGCGATAAATAGCTATACAGACAAGTCACCGAATCGCTTTCTTAGACCCGTAATCAGAAAAATTGCGAACGTAAGATTGACTTAATAAATACCTAATAACTAAATAACTAATGTTAATTCTTCTTGCTGTTCTTAAAACCGTCATTTCCTTTGTTTAGAGCCAATAATTATTATTCTTGATGATTAATGACTGATTACCAAACTAAGAAACAGTAGAATTGCTTCTATGCGATGTTTCAGTGCTGCGGTAGAATAGTTTTTTGAATAAAAAAGTATTGATTACCTGTTGGAGACTGCTTGTTGGTTTTCAGCAAAACTTGTTCTAAATTTAATCGCTTTTATTGTGCCTATACTTTTTTGTAAAAGGAATCTAGTGGCTATTTAATATTAATTTAATATTGGTTTTCGTCATGCGTAAATACATACTTATGATGTGAAAAAAACTACCATTATTACCATTCTATATTTACATTGCTGAGAAATATTCGGTCGATATCTTATTAATATTGCTCCGACTTTTTGTTTTTTACGAAGAAAAGATATATGTACACGTACCTTGACTACTAAATGAATTCAGAAAACTCCGAAACTTACTTGAATCATCCTACTTGGGGATTACTTTACAGAATATGTATGGTAGACCAAAGTCAAGAGCTTTTCACTACGTTGTATGCTCAACGCCTATTTTTCCTAGTAATAAACGATGATAAAGGCATTAAGTTCCAGCCAGTAGGACGTACTGAAGCAAGAATGATGTTGGAAAATCGTTTGCGTAACTTGCGTCGCAGCGGACAGTCTATTGAGTACGATCAGCTGACTAGTATCTTTCAACGTACATTTCAATGAGTAGTTCGCTTTCTCAACGTATACGTTCAATTCAAGACTCACTTCCTGAATCGGTTAAATTAATCGCTGTTAGTAAGAAAGTTGACCCAGCAGCTATACGCGAAGCATATGCTGCTGGTATTCGAGATTTCGGTGAAAGCCGAGTTCAGGAAGCACAGAGCAAAATTGAGCAGTTACAAGACTTATCGGGTATTACCTGGCATTTTATTGGACATCTACAAAGCAATAAAGCTAAAAAGGCTCTTTCATATTTTCAGTGGCTCCATTCCGTGGATAGCCTTAAATTAGCTCAGCGTTTAAACCTTTTGGCACAAGAGTTAGGAGTAGTTCCCAAAATCTGCCTGCAAGTCAAAATTCTTCCCGACCCTAACAAATCCGGTTGGACGATACAGCAAATTCTGGATGATTTAGTCGAACTTAATCTATGTGAAAATTTACAAATTGAAGGTTTGATGACAATTCCACCATTGGGAATAGATAGTTCGGAAGTGATTTACGTGTTTAATCGGACACGAGAACTTATAGCTGAAATTGATGAACGCAACTTATCAAATATCAAAATGAAGCAGCTTTCAATGGGAATGTCGCAAGATTATCAGTTAGCAATCCAATCTGGTGCAACCATGATACGTTTGGGAACAATTTTATTTGGAGAACGCCAACTTTAAATTATTGAATTTAGGCAGAAAAAGTTGAAAAGCTTGAAATCACTCGGTTTTAAGCTGTGAGAAGAAAAATCTGCCCCGATTACAATTAATCAGTCTTTTGATAGACCATTCTTGATTCGCCAGCGTTATACTTAAAACTGGCGAATTCCCGTGTATGGGCAATTTCTTATACGTAAGTTTAAGAAAAATGATTTAATTTTTATACAGATAGAATATTTAATCCCTTAGTTACAAAAGCGACAAAAGATGTAGTATTTACAAAAGCTGAAAAAAATAAAATAAGGGGTAAAAACAACTTTTCATTCTAGGTTTACTAGGATATAATCTTGACTCATCATTGTCCGTGGTTTAGATACAAACGTTGCAGTGACGTTTGAAAAGTTTTAAAACCCGTAATATATGCTACAAGTATTGACTAAATGTAACAATTGCTCTGTATTTGTAGTGGTAAAAGTTGACAAAAACAATTTTTACCTTCTCAATGAAAGATGATTGGCACCAGGAGCGTAACAATGAATAACATATTTTCACGATTGAGAGACTTTGTTGGCTTAAATGAACCAGTAGAATACGAGTACTATGAGGAGGAACCAGATACAGAAGGTTACGAAAATCTGTATCACGAGCATAATCAACCTGCGGCTGCACCCGCACCTGCTCCTCAACCAGAAAGTGTTGCAGTTAATCGACGTTGGCGCGAACCCATGCCTACAATGGGAACCGATGTAGCGAACACTTCCTCTGCAAAGGCAATGAGTAATGTTATTGGTATGCCAGGTGTATTGAATGGTATTTCCGAGGTATTGGTTCTTGAACCACGTACCTTTGAAGAAATGCCCCAAGCGATTCAAGCATTGCGCGAACGTAAGTCTGTGGTATTGAACTTAACCATTATGGACCCAGACCAAGCTCAGCGTGCTGTAGATTTTGTTGCAGGAGGTACTTACGCCCTTGACGGACATCAAGAGCGTATAGGAGAAAGTATCTTTCTGTTTACGCCTAGCTGCGTACAGGTTAGCACCACCGGAGGAGTACTTCATGAAGTTCCTCAGCCACCAGCACGTCCCCGTCCGAATACAAATCCATCTAACCAAGCGTGGGGAAACGAACCGAATCGCATGGCACAATGAGGATAAACTAGTCATTAGTCATTAGTCATTAGTCCGTTTCCGCCTGATGACCAATGACAAATGACCAATGATAGAACGGGCAATGACCAATCACAAAAAATTTGGCTTAATTGGTGGCGGGGTAATGGGTGAAGCATTATTATCCCGCCTAATCAGTTGTGAAATATATCGACCATCTGAAGTTATTGTCAGCGAACCGCTTTCAGAACGTCGAGCTTATTTGGAGCAGGAATATAAAATTTTGGCGACTGCTGATAGCGGTATGGCATTCGGTCAAAGCATGGAAGTAGTGTTTTTAGCCATCAAGCCGCAGATATTCAGTGCAATTGCTCAAGAATTAGCAGGGGTAATCCAAATTGGACACAAACCGTTAATAGTTTCCATTTTGGCAGGAGTACCACTAAAGCATTTAGAAGCAGCTTTCCCTGGTTTGCCGGTGATTCGAGCAATGCCAAACACCCCAGCTACAGTCGGTGCGGGAATGACTGCAATTTGTTGTGGTGCTTACACTAAACCCCAGCATACAGAAATTGGCAAGAAGTTATTTGGTGCAGTCGGGGAAGTAGCGGAAGTACCCGAACATTTAATGGATGCTGTAACAGGGCTTTCGGGAAGCGGTCCGGCTTATGTAGCGTTGATGGTAGAAGCCCTTGCTGATGGTGGAGTTGCAGCAGGTTTACCAAGACAAGTTGCCAGTACTTTAGCTTTACAAACTGTATTGGGAACGGCGCAACTGTTACAAGAAAGTAAAATGCATCCAGCAGTATTAAAAGATAAAGTTTCCAGCCCCGGTGGTACCACAATTGCCGGAATTACTAAACTAGAGCAAGCTGGATTTCGTTCTGCATTAATTGAAGCAGTAAAAGCCGCTACTAAACGTTCTCAGGAATTAGGTAAATAGGGAAGTAGGGAATGGGGAATAGGGCATTGGGTATGGGAGAATAGGGAGTTAGGAATTTAGAGTTAGGAGTAATAAGTAATAAGTAATAAGTAACAAGTTATAAATTATTAATTACCCTCCCTCTCTCCCAATTACCGATGCCCAATTCCCAATGCCCAATCCCCAATTACCAATTCCCAATGCCCTTTTACAAAATGTCGAGAAAATTGAATCAAATTGAATAGGGTTAAGTATGTAGTTTAAATGTTGATAATATAGTCAAATATAGATAAATGTAGTCAGATGTAGTTTTACGCGCACAAGCAACGCCGGAAGTAGTTAATGCCCGCTCAATAAGAAGGTTCAGGTCGGAATCTTGACTTAATTAGTATTATTAATGAAGGTGGGGTAATATTAATTTTACAGCAGATTTCATCTATATGAGGTACATTTTAAACCCTCACATAACCAATAAATCTCTCCCCCTGCTTCCCCTGCTCCCCCTGCTCCCCTTGTACCTCATTTACCTGCAAAGTGCTGTATATGGTTTACGTACAAGAAAGAGAACTGCACAGAATGCTTTATTTTTTGAAATGCCCGCTGTGAAGATGAAACTAATTGAAAAACATCAAATTAAACAAACACACTATAAGTTTAGAGAAATAGATAAAGCTTGTTTTGCTTCTAAGAATCTATTTAATAGTGCTGTGTATATTTGTAGGCAATGTTATTTTAAAGGCGATAGTATTCCCTCATTTAATGAGTTATATCATCTTTTAAAATTTTCTGATGATTATAAAAATCTACCAGCGAAAATATCTCAGTTGATAATCAAACAAGTTAGTAATACTTTTAAATCTTATTTAAAAGCTATTAAAAGTTATTTTAAAAATCCTAACTTATTTACAGGTAAACCGAAATTACCTAAATATAAACACAAGGAAAAAGGTAGAAACTTACTAACTTTTAACAAGCAAGCCATTTCTAAAACTTGGTTAAAGAAAGGTTTTATTAACCCGTCAGGGTTAAATTTAAAGGTGAAAACGAATATTACTAATATTGATGAGGTTAGAATTGTTCCTAAATATGGGTATTACGTAGTTGAGGTAGTTTACTCTGTTCCAACTGCTCCCCCTGTTGACAACGGAATTATAGCCTCTATAGACATTGGTTTAAATAATTTGGCAACTGTTGGTAGTAATAATCCGGAATTTAAACCTTTCATTGTTTGTGGAAAAGCTATTAAATCTTACAACCAGTGGTACAACAAGCTCTCCTCAAAACTTCATTCATTTTTACCAGAAAACAAATACACTTCTAAAAAAATAGAAGCATTAACACGAAAACGTAACAATAAGATGGATTATTATATCCATACAGCTAGCAGATTTATAGTAAATAAACTGCTAGAGCGTGGTGTTAGTCATTTAATAATTGGTAAAAATGAAGGATGGAAGCAGAGTATAAAAATTGGTAAAAAAAATAATCAACATTTTGTGTCGGTTCCTCACTCAACATTTATCAATCAACTAATTTATAAATG
>JBCBHT010000254.1:0-10734 GCA_038525335.1 Cyanobacteria bacterium J06621_15
AGATATCGATATCCTATCAGAATTGGCTCCTATGGCGACCCTACAGCAGTACCATTTGATGTCTGGGAACCGATAATTTCTGCATCAAGCGGGCATACTGGTTACACACATCGATGGGATAGCAATGAATGTGATGAACGTTGGAAAAAGTATTTGATGGCTTCTGTACAGAGTGAGTCGGAAGCCCGTATAGCTCAAAGTCAAGGTTGGAGAACCTTCAGAATTATTGCTCCCGATGCACCTTTAAGTGAAAACGAGATTCTCTGTAGTCATACCCAAGATGACAGAATTCAATGTGAAACTTGTTTGTTATGTGATGGAGCATCCTCAAAACCGAATATTGCAGACAGAGTTCACGGTTTGAAATGGAAAGTATCAAATTTCGTGAAATATTCAGAGTCTTTATCTAATTAATTTAAATGAAAGCTTGTGTAATGGTACCTCGATTTATCTATCACAAGCTTTCAAAATCACATCAATATTTTTGCGAGGTAATAGTAATGGCTGAAGTTTTAAGTGAGCCGCAATTTCAAATACTCACTCATCCAAAAACAGGAGTAAAGACTGGAAGAATTTACTTTCCTGCACTTTTCTTGAGTGATAATTACGAAAGCATTGTTCAATGGCTTCAAAGACAAGAGATTCATTTCTGCGAACAAGGATTAAAGCAATATGGGGACGGTTCGTTTCGACTGTATTTCAGGACTAATAATTCTTTAGAAACAGAATACTTGCAGCTAGTAAAACCCCTTACGGGGAATAAGCAATGAAATTAACTATCTGTAGAAGGTGGAGTAAACAATGAAATCAAAGTTTCAAAGTTTTATTACTAACCCAAATAATCAAGATTATGTTAAACCTCAGCCTCAATCAATCATTTCTCAAGGAAAGGAACCTGAGAAAATTAGGCATACATTGATTGGTTCAAGTAAAGCAGTAATGGGAACTATTCAAGTGTTACAAAAACTCGGCTATGCAAATATACGTGACTGGACTCCATTAGTGCCAACTTCAAATCCAGGGGAAGTAATAAGCGTTTTGATTCGTTCAATTACCGTACAATAACAGTAATTTTGATTAAATAAAGTGCCTCTTTAAAGGGGTATTTTTTTTAGTTCTGAGGAAGATTGTCCTACAAAAATTTGATTGGACTCATAACTACCATATACAATAATTGTCAATTCCTATATTTCTTCATCTCTATCAGTTTGAACGGCTTTTGGTTTACTAAAAAGAAACCACCATAGCTCTAAAGCAATTAAACCGATACCACCTAAAGAAACCGCAGCTTTTAATCCTAAAGGTTGTTCTATGCGTCGAAACTGTACGTTTTCTTCTTTAGATACGGGCATTTCTACAGGAATTTGAGCAATCGCTTTCGGAGAAGCAATCGCAATCAAAAATCCTATTCCAGCAAAACTTGCTATAATATTTTTCTTATTGAACATTAATAATTATCCCTCACCAGGTAAATTTTTAAGGTCAGAAGCCCCTGAATTTAAACGCGAGGAGCTAATTGCGAATTACGAATTACGAATTACGTAGCTTGCGTCACCCGAAGGGTGATATTACGAATTATATTCACCCTTCAACTTAAAATTACGCAATCGTAGAGCATTTGTAACAACCGAAACCGAACTAAAAGCCATCGCACCACCAGCAATAATCGGATTGAGCAACCACCCAAATATGGGAAATAAAATTCCCGCAGCGATGGGAATACCCAAAACATTGTAGAAAAATGCAAAGAATAAATTCTGGCGAATATTGTTGATAGTAGCCTTAGAAAGCTTGATTGCTGTCACAATTGAACGCAAATCACCGGAAATTAAAGTGATGTCACTCGCGGCGATCGCCACATCTGTTCCGGTACCAATAGCCATTCCCACATCAGCTTGAGCTAAAGCTGGAGCATCGTTAATTCCATCTCCTACCATCGCTACAATTTTGGATTTTGGATTTTGGATTTTGGATTGGGAATTAGAATTTTTTCTTTGTGCTTGTACCCCTTCAGCTTGCAAAGACTTAACAACAGCGGCTTTTTGGTCTGGTCTTACTTCTGCTTCGACTCTATCAATACCAACTTCATCCGCAATTGCTTCTGCTGTGGGACGGTTATCTCCGGTTAACATTACTACTTCTAAACCCATTTTCTGCATTGTTCTCACTGCTTCAATAGAAGTAGGTTTCAAAGTATCAGCAATTCCCATCAAACCTTCAACTTCTCCATCCACTGCAATCCAAATTACGGTTTGTCCCAAAGATTCCCAAACGTCTTTTTGCTCTTGAAATAAATTGGTATCAATTCCGATTTCAGAGAACCATCGCTTAGTGCCAATTTGTACAAATCTCGAAGCAACATATCCCTGAACGCCGCTTCCAGCAATCGCTTCAAAATCGCGAACATTCGTTAACTCTATACCTTGAGTTTCAGCATATCTAACTACGGCTTCTGCCAAAGGATGTTCGGAATTACGCTCTAAAGAAGCCGCTAATTTGATTAGTTTAAATTCATTTTGATTAGCAGTACCGCGCACCGTGACAAAATTAGTTACAGTCGGTTTCCCTTCTGTTAGCGTCCCGGTTTTGTCCAAAACAATGGTTTTAATTTTATGAGCAAGTTCTAAACTCTCCGCTCCTTTAATCAAAATACCATTTTCAGCGCCTTTACCCGTACCCACCATTACCGATGTCGGAGTCGCTAAACCCAAAGCACAAGGACAAGCAATAATCAAAACTCCTACTGTGGTAATCAAAGCAAGGCTGATATTACCCATAAAATTAAACCAGATGACAAACGTAGAAATGGCAATAGCTATTACCACCGGGACAAACCACCCCGTTACCTGGTCTGCTAATCTTTGAATTGGGGCTTTACTTCCCTGGGCTTGTCTTACCAACTGCACGATTTGCGAGAGTACCGTATCTTTCCCTACCCTTGTTGCTCTAAACTTAAAACTACCAGTTTTATTAATCGTTGCTCCAATAACCTCATCACCGGGTTGTTTTTTCACTGGTACGCTTTCCCCCGTTACCATTGCTTCGTCGATAGTAGAAGTACCATACACAACTTCACCATCTACAGGAATTTTCTCACCCGGACGTACTAAAATTATGTCATCAAGCTCAACTTCCTGAATCAGAACGTCTACTTCTTTACCGTTACGAATCACCCGCGCATCTCTAGCTTGCAAACCAATTAATTTACGAATTGCTTCGCTGGTTTGTCCTTTAGCGCGATTTTCAAGTAGCTGTCCTAGCAAAATCAGGGTAATTACAACAGCAGCAGTTTCGTAATATACCTCCGGCATCAAGCCTTGATTGAGGAATAAATCGGGAAATACAGTTGCAAACAAGGAATAGAAAAACGCCGCCGAAGTACCCAAAGCAATCAGAGTGTCCATTGTTGCGCCGTGACGCTTAAAAGCTTTCCAAGCTCCGGTATAAAACCTATAGCCACACCAAAACTGTACGGGTGCGGTTAATGCCAACTGCAACCAAGGATTATGCAACCATGCAGGAATCAAAGGTAATTCTAGCCCCGTCATCATTGGTAACGAACCAAAAATGAGGATAAGACTAATTACTCCTCCCACAATTACTTTACGAATCAAATCGCGGGATTCGGCTTGACGAGCAGCTTTATCTTCGTCGTCTTCCCCCGTAATCATTTCTTGTTCTTGCAGGGGAGTTGCACTGTATCCGGCTGCGTCTACTGCATCTTGAATCTGCTTGATATCGGTTTTTTGAGGATTATATTTTACAGTAGCTTGTTCGGCACCGAAATTAACGTTACATTCGCTAACACCAGGAACTGAACTAATAGTTTCTTCGATGCTGTTTGCACAGGAGGCACAACTCATACCTCGCAGTTTCAGGGTAGTGGTATCCATAATTGGAATTTGATTCTATTATTAAAGAATTAAGCAGCCGAATATCGAGCATCAGCTATAATTTCTTTAATTTTGTCTTCCGGCTGCTGAGATTGAACGTTAACTATTTTGGTTTTTGTGTCAGCGTCCACCGTAGCATTAGCATCTATGGATTTGATAGCTTTAGTTACAGTATTTACACAAGCTGAACAAGCGATACCTGGAACTTTTAATTGAATGGTCATAGTCTTTGAGTTTGAATCTAAAAACAACGCGCTTTACATTTGATATTATGCTAAACCCTCTAGTTAGCTAGAGAGTCAAGGGGTAAATCCAATATAGTATTGATGCTTATTTATTGTCTTGGGAATATTTGGTGTAGCAACCTTGTGGGAAGAAATGTTTGCCGATGTAGATGTAGCGCTGTTGGCTATTTTGAATGCAGGTAGAGTTTTGAGAGTTAATTAAATGAGTGAAATAAAGGTTCGCGCTCAGTACGAGCAACTTGCGGATATTTACGATTTACGCTGGCGCAAATATATTACTAATACACTTACCTTTCTCTATAACTGGGAGCAATTTGACTCACAATCTACAATCTTAGATGTTGCTTGTGGTACTGGTGAATTTGAGCGATTGTTGCTCGATAAAAATCCTACGCAGAGAATTACTGGTGTTGATATATCAGAAAAGATGTTGGATATAGCTAAAGAAAAATGTCGAGATTATTCCAACGTTGAGTTTCATCAAACCTCAGCCAATTCACTACCATTTGCAAATCATAGTTTCGATGTAGTTGTATGTGCAAATGCTTTTCATTACTTTGAAAAACCTTTAGTCGCATTATCGGAAATGAAGCGAGTAGTTAAACCTAATGGTAAATTAATAATTCTCGACTGGAGCAAAGATTTTCTTGTTTGCAGAATCTGCGACTGGATATTACAAATATTTGACCCCGCTCATCAGCAATGCTATACCCAAACAGAATTACATCAACTATTAATATCCGCTGATTTTAAAATAAATCGTGCAGCGATGGTTCGTTTTGGTGTTATTTGGGGACTGATGGCTGTTACAGCTTTACCAGACAAGGGATAATTAATTTTTAAAAGTAGGCTAACTGACAAAAATTGCCTCAAAATTAAATAATCAGTCTTTTCATTTCATCCCAATTTCATTTTTAGATGCAAAACTGAATAATAGAAGACAGAGATAGCTCGAAGAAGGGCTATTTATTTTTACGTTTTAAGTCTAAGAATAAATTACTGTGACACTATATTTATGTTTAAATCTAATTCCAAATTATTGTTTTCTTTAATTGCGGGTGCTGCTGTTGCAGGAGTAGTGGGAACATTCTGGTTTGCAGGAATGGGAAATAATACTCACACAGTTGCTAGCTATTCAAAAGCGATGGCTATGACAAGCGTATGGGATAAAGTAACCGAACCAAACTACTCAGGAGTCTATGACAGATATGATGATTGAATTTGAGCGACTTTTACAAGGTTTGGTAATTTCTTTATTGCTGATTTATCTAATATTAGTTATTCAATTTGGTTCTTTTATCCAACCTTTGGTAATGATGCTGTCAATTCCTTTGCAGTTAGTAGGGGTTTTCGGAGCGTTGTTATTAGCGGGACAAACTTTATCTACAGTTTCGATTTTAGGAATTGTTATTTTATCTGGTTTATCAGTTTCCGCAGCAATCTTACTATTAGAACTGATTTTAACCAAACGTCAGGAAGGATTACCTAGAGATATAGCAATCCGGGAAGCAGGACCAGTTCGACTCAAAGCAATTGTGATGACAACTTTTACTACAATTATTGTAATTGTCCGACTCGCCTTTTTCCCAGAAACCGGAATGGATGCTTATTCACCCATCGCTAAAGTAATTTTGGGAGGTTTGGTTATTTCAACTTTGCTGACTTTGATTGTTGTTCCCGTGGTTTATTCGCTGGTAGATGATATTACCGTTTGGTTGACTGGGTTTAGGAAAAAATTAGGATGGCACGGTTAAGTAATTTCATCTTGATTTCATAAGTCTGTGAAAAACTAATAGTTAGTGTCGTTCCTCATGCTCGGCAAATTATTACTTTAATAGATAGATTAAATCTCGGATTTTTAAATGTGTTTTTGAAGCATTTAAAAGTCCGTTTTTTCTATTTTAAAATTAAAAATATGTGGTACTTATAAAAATATTTCATCTTGATTTAATTTTTATCTGTCAATATTAAAAATAACTCAATAGACCTGTTACTAATAGCGAAATATATTCTGTTACTCCTTACTGATTTCACCAATTAGAAAATCATAGTAATTAAGGTCTGCTGAGTTTTTATTACCACTGAAGTATATAGTTGAATATTAGCGTTGATAAACAAAAATATGCTAATCGCTTCATTGAAAGCAAGTTTAATGTAAAGGTACGCTATCGATTAAAGGACAAACAACTTCTAGTTTTAAACTAGATTGCTGTTGATTTGCCCACATTGCACGATATTCTTCTAATTCCCTTTTAAACAAAGTCATTTGTTTAATTTGAATTGCCAATTGTTCTATCTTATTATTCAATAAACTTTGTACTAAATTGCAAGGAATTTCACCACCGTTGCGAACATCGAGAATTTGTTTAATTTCTTCTAAGGTAAATCCGAGAGATTGAGCTTTTTTGATGAATTCTACCTGCTCAGAAGCGTTCGGAGCATAGTAACGATAGCCATTACCTCCTCTATGTACTGGCTGCAAAAGTCCGATATCGCTGTAATAACGCAAATTTCCAACGGTAAGTCCTGTTTGCTTCGCTAATTCTCCAATTTTTAGATAGGCTAGTTCACTCATAGTTTTTCCTACCCATGCTTACTACTTCTCAATGATAAACTCTCTGGTCAACTAGAGAGTCAAGCATCTGATATGGAATGTTTATCTATCATTTTGATTTAGATATTAAAGAAGCATGGAATATTTTAGAAACAATTAAGCGTCAAAATCAACGACTTACTAGTTTAGTTGTAGATTTATTAATGCTTTCTCGCTTTGATAGACAAACTATTTCAGTACAGCGAGAATTATGTTCTTTAAATGATATTATTGAAGACTTGATAGAAGAATTTGCGGCAATGGCAATTTCATCTAAAGTAATACTTAAATCTGAGATTCACGTTAATAAGGAAATAAATATAGTTGGTAATTCCGAGCAACTTTATCGCTTATTTTCTAATTTAATTGCCAATGCAATTCAGTATACTTTACCCAGTGGCGAAGTCACGGTTATTTTAGATAGGTATGAAACTGTTGCACAAATTCGAGTCAAAGATACGGGTATTGGTATTCCAACTCGGGAATTGTCTAATATCTTTGACCGCTTTTATCGAGTAAATAGCGACCGCTCTCGTCATACTGGTGGTTCTGGTTTAGGATTAGCAATTGCAAAAGCGATTGTTGTATCTCATCACGGTAGTTTGGAAGTAGAAAGTGAAGTTAAATTTGGTAGTACTTTTATTGTTACATTACCCTACAATCCATCTTCTCGCTCCAAGTTAATTAAAAAGAGATAGAGAGATTTAAATTGGTTTTCGCAATCACAACTTTTTTAATTAGCTGATTTTTCATACTTAACTAGTTTCTAACAAAACAATGTTGATTCGTATTTCTGCTGTCTACTAGTTTGGCAATTACTTATGAAATCAGGATAAAATCATAGCAATTGCTATTTTATTTATTAAAATAATTTTTAACCCGTTTTAGGGGTATGCAATTTCATCTTAATTTCATAAGTATCCATCATACTCAACACTGTAAGGCTGAAGAATTTAGTAACTCATAAAAAAGATGAAATTACAACCTCGTAAAATTATCTTCATTGGCTCAATACTATTAGTTGGAGCGTTAATACAGGCTTTACCTTTAAAAGCTCACGAAAGACGGTTTCACGTACCAAAGAAAACTAACGAACCAAAAACAGAAAAAGTAATCCCAGAAACAAAAATAAATTCAAATTCATCTAATTCATCTCAAACATCTGAGATAAACAAGCCGGAAGTCATAGATAATAATTCATTAGAAGAAAAAAATAATGAAAATAAAACTCTTAACTCTGTAGATGCATCTGAAGCAAATAATATAAGCCTTGTACCAAAACCGGGAGAAATAATTTTTTCACTACTTATAGGAGGAACTTTATTACTTTATTATATTAAGCAAAAAATTTATAAATGAAATATTTATATTTATATTTTTCTATTGCTATCCGACACAACTATTTTCGACTATCTGAATATATATTTATTAAAGTCAAACTGCTAACTATGTCATTAAATAAGGCTCGTATCCGTCAACTGCACTCGTTATTTGCTCCAATAATGCTATTACCCGTAATACTAACTTTGATTACGGGTTCTCTGTTTCAGATAGCAGTAATTACTGGTAAAAGTGAAGAATTTCTCTGGCTTCTAGAATGGCATAGAGGTAAATTTGGTCGTATCAATTTAGAAATGATTTATCCATTTTTAAATGCTTTTGGTTTGCTCATGCTTGCTGTTACGGGAATTACTATGTGGTTTCAAACACGTCCGCGTAAAAATAAATCAAATACATCTAAAAGCTAGATTTATATATTGTGAAAACTTTCATAACAAATAGCATGGGGATAAGTCGAAACCACGATGTTGAATCATACTCGATAAATGCATAGAGTAAATAAAGGAGATACTATAATAGTACTTAATTACTAAATTATGACAAGAAATAACTTCCATTACAGCAAGTATCTTGTATAATATGTGCGCTGTCTTTGCCAAAGTAGATGTCCAGCGCATACCAAGTAAACCCACAAAAAGTAAACGCCACTCCCAAGCAAGAATCAATCATGGGAGCAATAATAATTCGTAATTCGTAATTCGTAATTCGTAATTAATTAAGATTACATTTAAAAACTGAATATGAGATAATTATTAATAATTAAGTGACATTATAAAGATGATTAATAATATCAGTATAACTGACAGAACTAAAAAGTTTGCAGTTAGAATTATAAAAGCTTGTTGCTTTCTAGATGAAAAGCCAGGAGTTAATCGAATAATATCAAGCCAATTACTTCGTTCTGGAACATCTATTGGAGCCAATGTTCGGGAGGCACAATCGGCGCAGTCTGATAAAGATTTTCTTAGTAAACTAGAAATCGCATTGAAAGAAGCAAGGGAAACTCAATACTGGTTAGAAATTATAATTGAATCTGAGTTAGTAGAAAAATCTAAGTTCGATTCCTTACTGCAGGAAGCTAATGAAATTGGCAAGATATTAGTTTCTTCCACTAAAAAACTCAAATCAAAATAATTACGAATTACGAATTACGAATTACGAATTATTTTGGCATGGTGGAGGATTTCAACCGGAACATGGGGTACAGGCAATTAGTGAGTTAATTACAGATTTGATTCCCAGACTTGGTTTCAATCCTACTACTGACGTACAAGTACTCGCACCAATGACGAGGGGTTTGGTTGGTACGCGCAATCTTAACAACGTACTGCAAAATTTGATTAATCCTCCCAATTCCCAGAAAGTAGAAGTTACAAGAGGTGGAATTATTTTTAGAGTTGGCGATCGCGTTATTCAATTAACTAATGATTACCAGCGGGAAGTTTTTAATGGTGACATGGGATTTATTACCAACATTGATACAGAAGAACAGGAAGTAATCGTAAAATACCAGGAGCGGGAGGTAATTTACGATTATGCCGATTTAAACGAACTGGCTTTAGCTTGGAGCGTTAGCATTCACAAATCCCAGGGTTCGGAATATCCCGTTGTATTTTTGCCATTATATTCTCAACATTTCGTAATGTTGAATCGGAATTTGCTGTATACAGGGTTAACTCGTGCAAAGAAGTTGGCGATTATTATTGGTAGTAAGAAAGCGATAGGTATGTGTGTTCGTTCTAGGAAATCTCAGGAGCGATATACACAGTTGAAGCAGAGATTAATGAAGGTTTAACAAAATAATGTATTACAGCTAATTAAGACCTAAAGTACTCGCTACCTTTGGATTATAAGTTAATAATTTCAATATCTCTACAACTGGAACTTTCGCTTCATTCATTGAAATAACTTGCTCCTTGAAGTGCGATCGCACATAAGTCTTTCCCCTTTTACCCCTATATTCCCACTCGAAGTAAAGCTGTTTGATTGGTTTCTTCTTGGTGCTATTAGCATTTGCATAACCCCATGAAATATTACCGCTGCCCTCACCACGTTTACGGTAGGTGTTAGGGGAATGTGAAGGTATTATGTTTTCCCCTAGCACCTGGTCATCATTACTTAGTTGAGTATTTAAAAGAGTTAATGTCGATGATTTATTATTAGGGGTTCGGCTATTATCTCCTATCCGAGTGCTAGGGGAATTGGTAGGTGATATATTTTCCCCTAGCACCTGGTTATCATTACTTGTTTGAGTATTTGAAAAAGTTAATGTTGATGAATTATTATCTAGGGTTTGGCTTTCACCTTCTAACCGAGTGCTAGGGGAATTGTTATGTGATATGTTTCCCCCTAGCACCTGGTCGTCATTACTTAGTTGAGTATTTGCATGAATTAATTTTGATGAGCTATTGTCCAGGGTTTGGCTTTCACCTTCTATCCGAGTGCTAGGGGAATTGTTAAGTGATATATTTCCCCCTAGCACCTGGTTATCATTACTTAGTTGAGTATTTAAAAGAGTTAATGTCGATGATTTATTATTAGGGGTTCGGCTATTATCTTCTATTGGGGTGCTAGGGGAATTGTTAGGTGATATATTTCCCCCTAGCACCTGGTCATCATTACTTAGTTGAGTATTTAAAAGAGTTAATGTCGATGATTTATT
>JBCBHT010000255.1:0-10638 GCA_038525335.1 Cyanobacteria bacterium J06621_15
AACGCGACAACACACCCTACGTATGTTATGTCCTTCGGACACGCTCCGCTAACAAAAATCAAATAGTAATCCTATATCACCATTACTCAAGCTAACTTGCTGTAACATAAAACTTGTACTACAATAATATTACATAAATAAAATACTGATAAATAAAAATGTTATTACCAAGTCATAAAACTTACGCGCTGCCTTTTTATTAGCTAATGCAACCTAACTATAAAGGTACCTTTGAAGCGCATATTACCATAAAAACGCTTAATTCGGATTTAAAGCGAAAATTTAGCTCGCTTTGCCATAAATTAAGAGTAAAATCTGTATTTATCGAGCTACCCAAAGGTGTAAACCGTTCCCAACCGATGACGGCATCTTATCATCATGGCACTTTTAGAGATGTACTACAAAAGATAAATCAAATAGCTCAAAATATAGTAGATGCAGGTTTTGAAGTAACTCGCATCAAAATTGAAGCGATGGTAAGCAATCAAGATATACCTATGTATGATATTGAAGCCCAGAAACTACCTAAAAGTAATTATTTTGAGTTTCATGTCAAAACTATTTTATCAGGTTCAGATAATCTAGAAATGTTGAGACAGTGCTGTTTACAGCATGATGCTCATCTATCAAAAAATGCTTTTAAAAAGTTTATTAACGAAAAACAAGAGCGATTTATCACCATGCGAATGTATGGTGTAGGATACAAATCTGCTCAAACAGGTTTTGATAAATTAATCAACTGTCTCAAAGCAAAAGGATTCAAACTTTCTCAACAGCAGCGAGAATACGCAGTTTACGACAGCAACTTGAATTTAGATGCTGGTTGGACGGATTAATTTTGGATTTTAGATTTTGGATTTTGGATTGAAAATAAAGAGTCAGGAGTTCTGGAGACGTAGTAATGCTACATCTGTACAGGAGTTAGGAGTTATAAATTAGTAATTAATAATTATTTTTTATCTCCTTGTCCTACTCCCTTTCCTTATTTCCTACTTTCTTTATATGAAAAAAATTAAACAACAATTATTAGAAATAGCGAATAATACAAATCGTTCTTCGGAAGAAATATTAACTTATCATTTACTTGAAAGTGTTTTACGTCGAGTTGCTAATTCGATTTACGTTAATGAATTAGTATTGCGTGGTGGAGTGTTGACAAGACTTTGGATTTCACCAGAGCGAAGAATTGCTGAAGATGTTGATTTTTTAGGTTTGTATGATTTTGATATAGAGTCTACAAAAGAAAAGTTTATAAATATATTCTCAGATACAAATCAAAATCAAAATCAAAATACAGACTTTACAGATGAAGTAGTATTTGATATTGACTCTTTGCAAGCAACAGGAATTTGGTTAGAAACCGAATATCCAGGAGTAAGAATAAATATTGATGCTATTTTTGAAGATTACCAAAAAAATATTCAAATAGATATTGGTTTCGGAGACCCTGTGGTTCCACCTCCACAATGGGTTGATTATCCAATGCTAATTTCAGGTATTCCAGGTAAGCCTAATAAATATAAATTACAAGCTGTAACTCCAGAAACCATGTTTGGCTGGAAACTACATGGTTTGGTAGAACAGGGAATCAAACGTTGGAGACCAAAAGATTTATATGATTTATATTTGTTTACCTCATATATAAAATTAGATGAAACATTAGTTAAAAAATCTATTTTTACAGCCTTTAATAGCAGGAATACTACTTTTGAAGAAATATATTACATTTTATCGACACCAGAATGGTGGGATAGAAGTAAAAATCGTGGTAAATGGAAATGGTATATCCGTCGCAAACCAGAGCAAAATATAGAAGAAGATTTTCTTTCTATTGTGGCTATTGTGATGCAAAGGTGGGAAAAGATAGTCAAGGACATTATGGATAAAGGGTAAATTTTGGTTCGTAGTTGCGCTTTAGCGCCAAATATTTAGGTTTTTACGCGGAAATTCTTGTAGATTTATCTACAAACAATGATTTACCTCGCAAAGCTAATAAAACATTAAGTAATCGGACAAAAATATTTGTGTCATTGCGACCAAAGGGAAACAATCCCGAAGTCTTGCGGTTGCTATCTCTTTCAGAGACGCTACGAAGACCGTTTCACTCAGTTCCACTCACAATGACATACAGCATATTTCATCTTCATGAGGTACACTCTAACGGGCAGGGATGCCCGTACTACAAGAGTTTTATAAAATTAATGTGGTGGAGTACTAGCAGCTCGGTTTTTCCAAAACCATGCAAAAACCCGGCTTTCTCAAAAAAACCGGGTTTCTATAATTGAAATTTGAGTAACTCTCAACTAAGCAGAAAGTTAACTTTATCCCCAACAAAACTTGCAATGCGATGAGTGATGGGTAGACTGTCAATTACCATACCCAGACACAATAACATCATGTAAGAAATGGAGTAAAGAAACATTCCTTTGGCTAAGCTACGGTCTTGGGGATTTTTTAATAATTGCCAAGCTTTATGAATAAATATTGCCCCCAAACACAAAGCAATAGTAGCGTAAATAATTCCTACTGAATGTAAGGGATAAACGAGTAAGAGTGTCGATGCTACTGTAATTAGGGTGTACCACCAAATCTGTTTAACTGTTGCTTCTTCTCCAGCAACTACTGGTAGCATCGGTACGTTTACTGCTGCATAATCGTCCTTAATCATCAATGCTAAAGACCAAAAGTGGGGTGGAGTCCAAACAAAGACGATACCGAATAGTAGCCATGCAGTAGGACTTAAAGTACCTGTGACTGCAGCCCAACCAACTAATGCGGGAATTGCTCCTGCTGCTCCACCAATAACTATATTTTGAGTGCTGTTGCGCTTCAGCCAGTGGGTGTAAATCAACAGGTAAAAAGCAATCCCAGACATTGCTAAGAAAGCAGAAAGCAAATTAGCAAATATACTAAGCAGTGCAAAAGAAGCGATAGCTAAAACTATGGCAAAAATCAAAGCATCGCGAGGTTGTACTCTACCGGAAGGAATGGGACGATGACGAGTACGTTCCATATCGTAATCAATATCCCGGTCGTAAATACAGTTAATTGTTTGAGCGCTAGCAGCAGCTAAAGTCCCTCCTGCAAGAGTTACTAATAACAATACCGGATTTACTTCTCCCGATGCAGCTATCCACATACTTCCAGCAGTGGTAATTAGCAACAAAGGAATAATACGAGGCTTTGTTAGCTGGTAGTAACTTTGAATAACTTGTAAAAGGCTTGAGTGTCGTGGAGAGACATTTGTCTCAATCATCTTGGTAATGGTTCCTTATTTTTAACAATTTATATGCTTTTTTCGCCTTGAAGGCAGTTATCAGTGAACAGTTAACAGTTAACAGTGAGCAGTTATCAATTATCAATTATCAGTGAAAAATTGCTTGATTAGTATTTAACAACTAACAACTATCAACTAACAACTAACAACTAGCTACTAACCACTAACAACTAACAACTAACAACTATTAACTAACCTCACTTGTAGCAGATGAATTCAATTCTTGGTTGTAACCGGAAATACTACGAGTGTCTATCCAATCACGTATCGCAAAAACTGTAAAAGCTACTAATACTCCCAATAAAGAAGCCCCAATCAACTGATGGGTAACAGTTAGCGGTTCTACTTGTAAATGTAAACGGAAGGTAGCAAATCCCAAGAGAAGCTGTAAAATCAGTAACAATCCTGCATAATTTGCCAGTTTTCGTAAGGCTGGATGTAGTGCTACTGTACGTCGCGATACAAATACTAAAGCTAATATTGCAACAGTTGGCGGTATCAAGCCAAAAATGTGGGTATACATGACAGTGCAAAGTTGATCCCCACCAAAGCATTGATGTAAAGCCCAGCGAGAACCGACTAAAGCTCCTAATAGGCTTTGTAAATAAACTAAAACGGTTGCAACGAAAGAGATTCCAGGTAAATTACCAGCCTGTCCCGTCGCTTTGTAAGGTGTAAGTGCAGTCCCAATAACTAGCAAAGTTATAAAGAAAAATAATGCAGTTCCCAAATGAGCAGTAACTATATCAAACCGCAAAAGCTGAGTAACGGTAAGCCCACCCAAAACACCCTGAAAGACAATTAAAAATAGAGCAAATGTAGAGGCCCAAGGTAGCCATTTAGGTAAAGAATCACGATTCCACCAAGAGGTTCCAACTAAAAATATTGCACTAAAACCAATTAACGACGCATCGAGTCTGTGAAACCATTCTAGGAAAACTTGGAAATTCATCTGTTTGGTTGGTACAAGCTCCCCGTAGCAAAGTGGCCAATCCGGACAAGCAAGTCCAGCATTCATCACACGGGTTGCACTACCAATTGCCATCAAAATCAAAGTGGCGATCGCCATTTTCCAAACAAGACGACGAATTCTATCTTTTGGTGATTGCTGCTGTGTTGTAGCAACTTGGTTTTGTTGTTCTAAAGCAAATTGGCTCATCAACTGTACCTTTTTCTTTTACCCGAAAAGTCGAGCTACAAAGTTTTCGTTTTAATCGAACAATCCTATCTCAACTCATCCCCACCCTAACGTAAACCGCAGGATTAGAGATAAACCTCTTATTTATACTCTGGATCGCGAATCAGAAATGTAGCCCAAAGCTTTATAGATTTTTCAGGTTGTGATGAATTGAAGACAGAATAAGGGGAGTAATCAGTACGAAGTAATGAGTATCCAGTTGTTATTGAGAATGTTCATACCCGTTCAGCAACAAAGCATATGTAAAAAAATAATAATTAAATTAATCTTTAAATTTGAATAGAAGTTGACTTTTATTCTTTACTCGCCGCTCCTACTCCCTACTTGCTCCATTCCCCATCCTAAAAAATAATAAAGATTTTTACTTGTTACACTCAATGACAATACGGTGGATTAACTTAGTATGTGAGTAGCTCTAAATAATCTAGTAAATCTGTTAACTGTTATTAACCGTGAATATTCCAAGTACAATTTGGACATTATTAATTGGTATCGTACTCACAGTAGCCAGTTTTTGGCTGGGTCAAAATCATGGTCTGCTACCGACGGCAGCGTCTGATGAAGCTTTTCTCGTGGATGGCTTGTTCAATACGATGATGACCATTTCTGTTGGTATATTTCTCATCGTTGAAGGAGTTTTAATTTTTAGCGCGATTAGATACCGTCGTCGTAAAGGTGATGATAGTGATGGCGAACCAACTCATGGAAATGTACCTCTAGAGATTCTCTGGACGGCAATCCCAGCCATTATTGTTATCGGTCTATCTGTATACAGTTTTGAAGTATACAATTCAATAGGCGGGTTTAATCCTGACAACGTTCAGGAGCCTCCAATAGCTTCTCAAGCCACTTCATTACCTGGTGCAGCTATTGCAGCAACTTTGGACGATAATCCAGAGGTGAGAAATATTGACCAATTACCCGAAAAAGAAAATGCTCCCGGTACAGGTATAGTATCTCCCTCTGTGGGTGCTACACCTGAGAATCAAGGAACCGCACCTGATTTAGTTGTTAAAGTAACAGGTTTGCAATATGCTTTCCTGTTTAACTATCCTGAAAGTAATGTTTTTTCTGGTGAGTTACACGTTCCCATTGGTAGAGAAGTTTACCTTGATATGGCTGCAAATGATGTAATTCATGCTTTTTGGGTGCCGGAATTTCGTCTTAAGCAAGATTTAATTCCTGGTAGACAAACAGAGCTTCGGTTTACTCCTAAGAAAGCAGGTGATTACAAATTGATTTGCGCCGAACTTTGCGGTCCCTACCACGGTGCAATGAATACAAAAGTTATTGTCCAAACACCAGAAGATTTCGATAATTGGATTAAAGAACAGCAAATTGCTAGCAAAGAAACATTAAATCAAGCAGTTGCTGTCAACCCCGCAGAACAATCACCTGATGAATTTCTTGCTCACTACACCAACGAGATGGGAATTTCTTCGGAAATGTTACATCAAATTCACAATTAGTGGTTGGTAGTTAGGAGTTAGGAGTTAGGAGTTAGGAGTTAGGAATAAAAAAAAGATTATTAATTATCAACTAACAACTAACAACTAACAACTAACAACCAACAATTAACAATTAACAACTAATAACTAACAACTATCAAAATTTTTGTATGACACAAACACAGATGGAATCATCAGCTCATACGGCTGAGACTTCCCATAATCGTCAGAGAAAATGGTGGGAGTATTTCACATTTAATACTGACCACAAAGTAATTGGGATTCAATACCTGGTTACTACGTTTATTTTTTACTGTATCGGTGGGGTAATGGCAGATTTGGTTCGTACTGAGTTGCGGACTCCTGCTTCAGATTTTGTAACTCCAGAAATTTACAATAGTTTGTTTACCATGCACGCCACAATCATGATTTTTCTATGGATTGTGCCAGCAGGTGCAGGTTTTGCTAATTATCTGCTCCCTTTAATGATTGGGGCTGAAGATATGGCATTTCCCAAGCTAAATGCTTTGGCTTTCTGGATGGTTCCTCCTTCCGGGCTATTGCTAATTAGTAGTCTAATTATTGGCGATGCACCTGATGCAGGTTGGACTTCTTATCCTCCTTTGAGTTTAGTTACAGGACAAGTGGGTGAAGCGATTTGGATTGCTAGTATCCTGCTGCTTGGTACTTCTTCAATTTTGGGCGCCATCAATTTTTTAGTAACGATGCTAAAAATGCGTGCCCCCGGTATCGGTTTTCACCAGTTACCGCTGTTTTGCTGGGCAATGTTGGCAACTTCAGCGCTGACATTAATTTCAACTCCTGTACTGGCAGGCGCACTTATTCTACTTTCTTTTGATTTAATCGCGGGTACTGCGTTTTTTAATCCAACCGGTGGTGGAGACCCCGTAGTATACCAGCACATGTTCTGGTTCTACTCGCACCCTGCGGTTTACATCATGATTTTGCCTTTCTTCGGGGTAATTTCGGAAGTAGTATCAACTCATTCGCGCAAACCAATTTTTGGTTACAAAGCAATCGCTTATTCTTCCCTAGCAATTAGCTTTTTGGGGTTGATTGTTTGGGCGCACCATATGTTTACCAGCGGTATTCCTGGTTGGTTGCGGATGTTCTTCATGATTACTACCATGATTATTGCCGTACCTACTGGTATTAAAATATTCAGCTGGTTGGCTACAATGTGGGGTGGAAAAATCCGTCTTAACAGCGCTATGCTGTTTGCAATGGGATTTTTAGGAATCTTTGTAATTGGCGGTATCAGTGGCGTAATGTTGGCTGCAGTGCCTTTTGATATTCACGTCCACGACACATATTTTGTTGTTGCTCACTTGCATTACGTACTATTTGGCGGTTCTGTTCTGGGAATTTTCGCCGGTTACTATCACTGGTTTCCCAAAATTACCGGACGATTGGTTAATGAAACCTTGGGTAGAATTCATTTTGCTCTCACCATAGTCGGTATGAACATGACTTTCTTACCCATGCACCAATTGGGTTTGATGGGTATGAATCGTCGCATCGCTATGTATGATCCAAAATTTGCCGCGATTAACGAATTTTGTACTTACGGTTCGTACATTTTGGCAGTATCCACATTACCCTTCATCATCAACGTAATTTGGAGTTGGATGGCTGGAAGAAAAGCAGGTAACAATCCTTGGGATTCTTTAACACTGGAGTGGATGACAACTTCACCACCAGCAATCGAGAACTTCGAGTCACATCCATATTTACTTATTGGACCTTATGAATATGGAACCGAAAGAGCTAAAGAAGTTGTAGGCTTTTCTCACACCAACGACCCCTTTGAAAATGCGAAATCACCCGCACCACGAACGGGGGATGATGACGAATCCTATCCAGTAATTGCAGCAGAAGCAGGATAAACCTTAGTTATTGCAAAATCTCACCCCTTCCCTCTCCTTATTAAGCTACGGTGTACACACAAGTCTCGAATTTAGTCACATCCTCACATAAAAGCCCCCTAACCCCCAAGATTGGGGGAAAAAGAGTTTTCAAAGTCCCCCAGTACCCCCAAATTTGGGGGTCACGGGGGCAGGGGATTTAGGGGGCTAGGTACACCCAAGCTTAGATAGATAGTACTTGTGTGTACACAGTAGCCTTATTAAGAGAGAGGGGGGAAACCAAAAGAATTTATTTATACCCAATTCATACCGAAGTTTAAATTCATGCAAAGTCCAGCAATCGACCCAGCGAAAACAGAACAGAATCATCATCACGCAGCTACCGTAGAAGCGCATCATGCGGAACATCCAGACCATCGCTTGTTTGGATTAGTTGTATTCCTCGTAGCTGAAGGGATGATTTTCTTGGGTATGTTCGGTGCATACTTTGCATTCCGTGCAACCCTACCCGAATGGCCTCCCGCAGGTACTCCTGAACTAGAATTATTGCTTCCTGGAATCAACACGATAATTCTAATTTCTAGTAGTTTTGTAATTCATAATGCCGATACTGCTATTAAAAAGAATAACGTCCGGGGAATGCAAACCTGGTTTGCTATCACCGCGATAATGGGAATTATCTTTTTGTGCGGTCAAATTTACGAATACAAGCATTTAGAATTTGGTTTAACCACCAATTTATTTGCTAGTGCATTTTATGTTTTAACAGGTTTCCACGGACTCCACGTTACCATTGGAGTTTTGGCGATATTAGCTGTATTATGGCGTTCTCGCAAACCAAATCATTATAGCGACCAGCAGCATTTTGGTATTGAAGCAGCCGAACTATATTGGCACTTTGTTGATGTGATTTGGATTGTGCTTTTCGGTATTTTGTATCTGCTTTAAATTTTCTAATTCAGATATTAATAGGTTGAAATATTTAATTAAACCCTCCTAAATGGGGGGTTTTTAATTTGCCTAAAAACCTTATTTGAATAAATTAATTTTGTAAGGTGTGCTAAAGTACGCAAAAATTATTTCAATGTTTATACGTTAGAAAATACCGTAACAGACCATTATATTTTATAAAGATTGTGCTGCCTTACTGAAGTTATAAAGCACCCTAAAAACTAAATATGTAATTCTTTGTTTAATATCTAGCAATCCAATTTCTTTATCAGATTTATCAATTATTACAAACTCTTGTTAAGCTTTATTATTTTTACTTCCAATCACTTCCTTTAATGCACTTTACAGTTTTAAAATTCAGTAAGTAGAAATTATCTGAATATATAGGTTTACTATTTGGATTTTATTACAGTAATCCTAGATTAGTCGTGAGAAAGGTAGATGCCAGCAACCCGGTTTTTTAGAAAAACCAGGTTTCTAAAATCTCACAAATGATTTAGGAATGCTACAGCACAGCATGTTCTGAGGACATAAACAACTCAGTAAATTTCCTATTCTCTATTCCTGGTACCTTGTTGCCTAACCTCTAACAATTATTTAACAATCAAAACGGATTCCTATATGACTTTAAAAATTATTCAAAACTTTGATAGCAGTTTCATTTTAGAACCTCAAGCAAAAATAACTTTATTTGAACTGTTAGAAAACGAAGGTTTTCTCAAACAGGTTTCTCAACAGTCAAAATGCGAACAAGTAGAATTTACAGAACTATTATTTCAGCCTGTTCCTTATAGCAAAACTACACCCAAAGGAATGCCAGAGGAATTTGAAAAATATCATCAATCTGAAGAATACACAATTGTAAACGTACCGCCAAATTTTATGTTTAAAGCTAAAATTTTTAAACCAAGTCGTCTATGTGCGATTTATAAGAAATTTGATAGTTGTTAGTTGTTAGTTGTTAGTTGTTAGCAAGCAGCTAAAACTAAATAACTGATAACTGTTCGTTCACTGATAATTGATTATCCACACCCTACCCTACGGAAACACCTGACGGTGAACGGGTGAAAACTGAAAACTGATAATTGATAACTGTTCACTGTTCACTGTTCACTGTTCACTGAAAATGTCTACACAAACAAGTATTCCTCAATTGACTAACTTAGAATTTGTTCCTTATATTGATGAAAATGGTAATTTACCAGAACAATATCAAGGAAAAATTGGAGTTTACGCTATATTTGACCAAGAAAAATCCCTGCAATTTGTTGGTTATTCTCGCGATGTTTTTCTTAGCCTCAGACAGCATTTAGTACGACAACCTGAATATTGTTATTGGGTAAAAGTAGAAACTATTCAACGTCCCAGTCGTAAGGTTTTAGAAGAAATAGAACAAGCTTGGGTTGCGGAAAATGGTAGTTTACCTGTAGGAAATGGAGAAAATAAAGATAAATGGGTTTCTCCAATTAATGCAAAAGCTTTGATTACTACTGAAGAACAAGCGAATTATGATAATCCTATCCACGATGAAATGGCAAAAATCAAGATTATCAAAAATGTAGCTAGAAGAGTAGAAGCAGAAATCTTAAAACAATTAGAAGCTCGGGGTTTACAAATGCAGGTTAGGTTTAATCCTAAGTTGAAGGAAGAAGGATTGTTGGACTTGAAATCTTAATTATTAAGTGAATTAAATTACTGATTTTTACATCCTGAAGGAAATTTTATATTTATCGCTGCACTTTTTATCAGTATTTACAGCGTTTTTCGGTAGATTCCACTACATTTTCAACCTCACCCTGTATGGGAGCAACGCGAAAAAGTGAGATATACGCATTTGGGTGAGCAGGGGGAGCAGGGGGAGCAGGGGTAGCGGGGGGG
>JBCBHT010000256.1:0-10632 GCA_038525335.1 Cyanobacteria bacterium J06621_15
ACCCCAATTTGCCTCCCCTACGTGTTTTATGTCCTCCGGACACGCTTCGCTAACAATAATCAAATAGTAATCCTATAAGTCTATTCCTAACTACTCAAGCAATTCTTCTTTCAAAGGGTAGATAGTATTATCAACCTAACGTTAGATATGCACTCCCTCTCTTTAATTAGAAAAGAGGAAATGGGGGTAAGGTTTATCTACATTAAAAGCATAATAATTAATAACAAATAAGGGCTTTCATATTTAATGAAAACCCCCATAAAAAATATTTATCTTACTCTATAAGTAAACTTGAAACTACTTTTCAACAGAATTAGGTAACGCAGAAGGATAAATAGTATTTACAACCAAAACAGGCTTTTCCTTGTATTCTGCTTCTAATTTCGTTTTAACTCCATCATCCCAAGTGAAACCGTATTCTTTCTCTAAATCTGCTACTACAAATTTTTCTAATGTACCAGTAGCAACCACAGTTTCACCTTTCTTGACGTTCTTTTTGTATGGAACCACATCTTGATTGTTTGGTACCAAAACTAATAAATCTTCAGCACCAATTAACCTTTCCTCATCAAGAGTGAATGTATTATCTCCAGTCACATCTTCAATTTCACCAGGTACTGCAATTACTTTATTGTAATACTCATCAGGACTAGATGTAATTTGACCAGGTTTTGGTGCTAAAGCAATTGACTGAGCAACAATTGCTGATTTACCCTCAAATTTTTCGTAATCTTTGGAGTTAAGCTTTAACTTATACTCATTATTGAAATCAGCACTTGCAAACTTTTTCACTTCACCAGTAATCTGCAATTCTGTATCTTCAGGAAGTTCTTGAGCTTCTCCAGACGCATTTACAACTAAGATGGTATCTCCACCAAAAAAGTCATCATCAGTAACTGCAAATGTGGTAGGACTAATCTTGTTGATAGCGTTGCTTCTAATAGTTACGCTTTTACCAACCAACTTGTCTGTTTTATCAGCAACTTCTTCAGCAGTTACGTTTTCTGCTTCTTGCTGTGTAACGTTTTCACCCGGTTCAGTTGCTTCTTGTTGACCATCAGCACAAGCCGGAAGAATTATAGCAGTTAACGCTAAAGCTAAAGCTTTTGAACGAAATCTGTTAAGCATGAAGAATTCTCCTCTCTTACGTTTATTATTCAACAATTACGTTTTGGAAATGACTAAAATGAGGATTAGCGATTATTATAAAAATTTTTTACTATTCTCCTCACACTGTTCATCAGATATTTATTGATTTACAGCTATGTTAAAATCACCTAATCCATCAAATGATTAGGTAATGTTTCGCTTCATTTTAGACATTTAACTTTGTCAAGAATAAAACATAAATAATTAACTGACTTCTACCTTTGGAAGTAGGTAAAAAGTTAATAGATTGTCCGAATTTGCCTAGAAAATGTATTGGAAATATATTCTATACCTAAGAGAATATTTTAACGCTTATATTAATAATGAATTAAGCTTTATTTTTGAATATTATTATGATTGCACATTTGTCAATATCTTAAAGGCTTGTTTTTAATGCATCTATAGATAGACTAAAAGGTACCATAACATTCCTAAATCATTTGTGAGATTTTAGAAACCCGGTTTTTCCAAAAAACCGGGTTTCTGGCACCTAGTTTTCTCAAGACTCATATAGGATTACGATAAATAAGTCGGCGTTAAAAAATCAAGGTATGTCATTGCGAGTGGAGCGGAGTGAAACGGTCTTCGGAACGTGTCCGTCAGGACATAGCAATCGCAAGGTTTTGAAAGTAGTTTACATTTTGTTACATAGTTATATTTATTTGTGCTGACCTACTTATAATTTAAATAATTTTTTTAAATTAGATTGATTTTGAAGCAATCAGATAGCAACTAGTACCGCTTCGCGGAAGTAAGAAGTAAAAAGTAAGAAGTAAGAAGTATTATCGGATAAGGGTTTCAACCTTTTAGAATGGTTGCTTTATTTAAGCCGTGTTGTACTAGCTGATTCAATTTAAATAAGAGCGCTTTAATCATAGCTGTGATTCCTAACTTTTATATCCTAGCTAGTTGTAAAATACTAAGTAACTCTCCAGCATTAAAAGGTTTAGCCAAAAAACCTTGGATATCAGTATTTTTAGACTGCGTTAAAGCTTCATTAGAAACTAATCCACTCATTGCAATAATTATTACTTGTGGATTCATTTGTTTCAAAGTACGGATAGCTGTTACACCGTCCATTGCAGGCATCATTATATCTATTAAAACTGTATTAATTTCATTTTTATGCTGTACGTATGTTGCAATCGCTTCTATTCCATCATGAGCCGTAATAACTCGGAAATTATAAGTTTCAAGAGTGGTTTTGATAATTTCACAAATTGCAATTTCATCATCTACGACTAAAATTAATTCATTATTTCCTGTAGGTAGCTGCTCCCGTTCTGACACGGCTAAAACATCTCCTTCTATACTTGGTAAATAAACTTTGAATTGAGTTGATTTACCAATTTCACTAGATACCTCAACAAAACCATCATGATTTTTGACAATACCCAAAACCGTCGATAAACCCAAACCGGTACCTTTTCCTACTTCCTTAGTCGTGAAAAACGGGTCGAAAATTCTATCTAAAATTTGAGGAGAAATTCCAATTCCAGTGTCGGTAATTGTCACTAAAACATAAGAACCAATATTGGCTTCTATATTCATCTTTGTATAGCTTTCATCAATAAACTTATTTTCTGCTTCTATACTTAAAATTCCTCCCTCACTCATTGCATCACGAGCATTTACTACTAAATTCATAAATACTTGATGCAGTTGAGTAGCATCTCCTGAAACCGTCCATAAATTGTGGGGAAAATCGCGTTCTATAGTAATACTTTTAGGAAATGTACCTTTAGCAAACTGTTCAATATCTTTCAAAATATGCTTTACTTGTAACGCAGTTCGCTTACCTTCATTACCACGAGCAAACGATAGCACCTGCTTTACCAAATCTGCTCCTCGTTTAGCATTAGCTTCCAGCATTTTCAACATTTCGCTCGAAGTTTTGTCAACATTGCTCAGCTTAAGCGGTAATAATTGAGATATTGCCAATATAGGGGTCAGCATATTATTCAAATCGTGAGCAATTCCGCTTGCTAATGTTCCCAGACTTTCCAAACGCTGAATCCGTAAAAACTGACTTTCAAGTAATTTTTTTTCGGTGATGTCAGTATCAACCGTCAAAATTGATTTAGGATTTCCAGCTTCATCTCTCACCAGAGTCCAGCGACTAGCAACCGTAATATCTCTACCCTGTTTAGTAACTTTTTTTAATTCACCTTGCCACGAACCACTATGCTTAACTTCTCGCACAGCATCCGTCAATTCTTGAGTAATTTCCTTGTATAAAACATCGTTAGCTGTCCTTCCGACAAGTTCCTTAGCAGCCCAGCCATACATCATTTCCGCACTTTGATTGCAGTATAAAATTATCCCTTCTTCTAAACTTCTTAACAAAATTGCATCTGTAGCGACATCGAGCAATACTGCTTGTTCGGCAATTTTCTCTTCTGCTTGTTTACGCTCAGTTATATCTATACAAGAGCCAATATACCCTTCAAAATTTCCGTCTGAGTTAAATCTAGGAGTACCTTTATCTAAAATCCAGCGATAATCACCATTCTTATCCTGTAAACGGTACTCCATTGAAAATGCTTGACGAGCGTCAAAACAACTTTCGTAAATTTGAACGCATCTGTCTCTATCTTCTGGATGAACTCCCTCAGCCCAACCATTGCCAATTTCTTGTTCTAAAGTTCTGCCGGTAAATTCCAGCCACACAGCATTAAAATAGTTGCAAAGCTTGTCACATCCAGCCATCCAAATCATTACAGGAGCGGTATCAGCCATCTTCTTGAATCTTTGCTCGCTTTCCCGTAATGCTGATTCTACCTGCTTGTACTGGCTAACATCCTTAGAAATACCGTAGAAACGGATAATATTTCCTTTCGTATCCCGCTCTATTTTTCCACAAGAGAATGCATAACCGATAGAACCATCAGAACGTATAAAGCGAAACTCAGTTTCATAGGGAATACCTTTTTCAATAGCATTTATAATTAGCTGATTTATCCGTTTTCTATCATCAGGATGAATAAACTGGCTTATAGTTTCAATCTTAGGTATAGAATTACCTTTATCGCGATTAGTAAACCGATAAAATTGTTTTGACCACCAAGTTTCATCTGTAGTTAAGTCCCAAGACCAGCTACCGATTCTCGCAATTCGTTCTGCTTCTTGCAGCAAAGCTTCAGTTTGACGTAATTTTTCTTCAGCTTGCTTTCGTTGAGTAATATCGCGAACAACAGCCAACAAACCAATTTTTTCACCGCTATTATTATTTAAATAGCTAACAGATAGCTCAACATAAATTTGTTCTCCATTATTTTTGATATGAATATTTTCTCCTTGCCACCAGCCATTTTTAGATAAACTTTCTTTAGCAATTTTTTTATCATCTGGATTCAGCCAGCGATATTCATAAACCGTTTTTAAACTACGTCCAATAAATTCGCCAGCGTTAATATTATATTGCTGCTCGGCACGCTGGTTTAAATAAATAATTTTATTTGTGTTATCAATAGCAATAATCGCATCACTAACATGGGCTAAAATATTTGCATCAAATTTTATTTGAGCTTCCGCTGCTGAAATAATATTTTTTTCTTGTTTTATATTTTCTTGTTTGAAATTAGTCTTGATGTATTTAGGTTTTTGAAAAATACCGTCATTTTTTTCTGCAAGAGATTGCAATATATTTTTTTCCTGTATAAGTCCCAGCAAATTATTATCACCATCTACAAATGGTAAATAAGAAATTTGATGCTGACGCATTATTTTTAAAGCTGTAAAAATATTTTGATTTGGAGTATTTTGTAAAGCTACTACTTCTCTTTTCATAACCTCACCTATTCTTATAGATGATAAATTTCTACTGGAAGCAGCGAGTCTAAGAGCATCAACTTTCGTAAATATTCCCACCAAACGGCATTTTTCAGCAACTAAAATACAGTCTGCTTTTTCTTCATTTGCATAACTCGTATTCAGCATCAAAGTAATTGCATCATTTACCAAAATATCAGGCTGTACTGTCAAAAAATAAGTTTCTATAACCCGATTCAACGTAAATAAATCATTAAGATTGGCAATAGATGACATAATAAAAATGCCCTGCTAAATAATTAAGGGAATTAAGACAAATAATACATAGCGCTAGGCGAAACTCAAAGGTTAAAGGTTAAATTATCATAGATTCCAGTATTTGTAGGGTGCGTTATAAAGCTAGTCTAACGCACCCAAAGTCTATTACCCTTTAAAATATTAGTTTCAAACCTTACCTATAACTTCTACATTTTTTGTTTTACCTACTTCCTCAACATCAGAAATGATTCTTTGTACAATAAACACCGAACAAGGAGCATGATGAAGCACATAATTGCTCACACTACCCATTAAAAGCTCGCTAATACCTTGACGACCACGACGACCAATTACAATTACATCAGCCTCCCAATTTCGAGCCATATCACAAATCATTCGAGATGCTTCACCAATATTTTGTGAAAATTCTGCTTTAACACCCAATTGTGTAGCTTGTTGACACAACCACTTCAGCCAATTAAATCTATTTTCCTTTAACTTTTCCCAATCATTTACATATGTACTATTATTCCTTTGTAATTGAGGATAAAGAATAGTCGGTTGTAAAAATAAAGGGTCAACATATTGCTCATCGAATGGCGATAAAACGTGTAAAATCATTAAATTAGCATCTGTTAACTTTGCTAAAGATACAGCTTCATCAAATACCTGTTGACTCGATTGAGAATTATCAACTGCTACAAGAATTCTATTTAACATTATATTAATCCTCACTTAACTGCTAACTACTCGCTGCTAACCGTTAACTGACTTATTTATAGATAAAGAATATGAGTATTTTGTGAGTATTAAGTTATATGTAGCTCAAAGCTCACAACTTTCTCATATTTATTTTTTATTTTGGAAATATAACAATATTCTTTGTAATCTTGAATAGAGGTTAAAAATCATGTATTACTGTCCCTGCTGTAAAGACACGCTTTTATGCCATATTAGTCATAATCATGTTTATTGGTTTTGTCCGACTTGTTGGCAGGAAATGCCTATTTGTGATTTAGCAAATTCTTATTCACTTACAGAAGAAATATCGAGCAAAGTATCTAAAATACATCAAAAAATAGAGCAATCAACTTTAAATTCACAAAAAGATTTGTTAAATCATTTGTAGCTTGCTCTAATACAATTTTATTGCCTGAATCAATCAAATACTGCAATTAGATATTAGATATTCTTTTGAATCCATAACTTTATCGACCACTCCCTATTTATCTTAGCTACGGTGTACACACAAGTACTGTCCGCATACGTTTCAGGGATTTTAGACCCCTTAAATCGTCATTATTCGCTGTGCGTTAGCGCAGCGTCTCTCGTTAGCGCAGCGTGTCCGATAGGACATAGAGAGATAGTAATCGCCGAGTTTTGCGATGATCCACAGCTTCGCTGAATGCGTCGTCGTTCCTCCACCCTTCGGGAACATCTTTGATGAACGCAATGACTGGCTTTGAGCGATTTTTACCTGAATCCAAAAGTCGCTTCCAGATAGGATTTTAAGACTTCTGTGTACACCGTAGATTTACCTTGGGGAGTGACCTATATTATGAATTGAAATTTGAATTTGAATTTGAATTTGAATTTGAATTTTTGCTTAAATTTAAATAAACATAAACAAATATTGACATTTATGAAGTAAGGCAAAGCATCATTGACTTGATATTTTAATATTTAAATTAAGTCTTTTTATCTAAACCCGTTCCCACTTTCAAGCCTAACAAGCTATAGGGATGAAAATATTAATTGTAGAAGATAACCAATATATTGCAGAAGCGTTGAATCTGGTTCTCGCTCATCAAAACTATGTGGTTGAAATTGCTTCAGATGGAGAAGAAGCTTGGGGATTTATCAAACTTTTTGATTATGATTTGATTATCTTAGATATAAGTTTACCATTTGTAGATGGCATTACTCTCTGCCGACAAATGCGTTCTGATGGTTTACAAACACCAATCATGCTCTTAACAGGATTGGACTGTCCCCATGAAAAAGCTGTAGGTTTAGATGCTGGTGCAGATGATTACATGGTAAAACCGTTTGATGAAGAAGAATTAACTGCTCGTATTCGAGCGCTTTTACGAAGAGGGAAAATCAAATCTTTACCTATTTTAAAATGGGGTTCTCTACAACTTGAACCCATCAGTTACAGAGTTACTTATAATAAACTACTTTTAGCTTTAACTCCCAAAGAATACGCTTTACTAGAGCTTTTCTTGCGAAACACTCATAACGTATTTAGCTGCAACATGATTTTAGACCATCTTTGGTCTTACGGAGATGCTCCCACAGAAGAAGCCGTTCGGACTCACATAAAAGGATTAAGAATGAAACTGAAAGCAGCAGGTGCATCTCCTAATATTATTGAAACTGTTTACGGTATTGGTTATCGATTGAATCCAATGGTCGGAGAATCGAACCAAGCATTTTTGACCGGTTAGTTGCTGTTGTTAGGGAGAGAGGGGGAAGAGGGGGAAGAAATTTAAATATCAATTATAGTCATTCTCATTAATTTCCGTAGTGCGTTAGCGCAGCGTGTTCGTCAGGACATGCATTTTGCTCGCTAGTAGGGAAAGATAAGTATTCTTACACTAAATACACTCGTTTTCTATTTGGAATGACTATACTACCTATACATAGCAAGATTCAATTAGAATTCCTATATTACCCATTACCAAAACAATAAAAGACGACTAATTGATAGCCGTCTTTCCTTTCATGCATTTATTTAATTTGTGCTGTTTCATCACAATTTTTATTGTTTTACGCTACAATGCATGCATACGCATAATATAGCTATTTTGTCAACTAATGTTATTTAGTTTGATTATGAAAAAAAATTTGAGAAATTTAAGCTACACAATTAAGCTACAGAATCATTTTTAGCTGAATGGAGTTT
The DNA here is from genome assembly GCA_038525335.1 of Cyanobacteria bacterium J06621_15. GTDB lineage: Bacteria > Cyanobacteriota > Cyanobacteriia > Cyanobacteriales > Nostocaceae > Rivularia. The sequence goes on from JBCBHT010000256.1 coordinate 8,087, forward strand.
TCTTGGCGCACTAATTGACACTACTCTAGAATCGGTTTCTAAGTTTTCCATATCTTCTGGAGTAACGGTGGCTGTAAACAAATTATCTGAGATATGACCTCTTAATTTCACACCTGCGGGTACATAACCAGCTTCTGCTACTTTTATAGTTACACCGTAAATATTGTCACCGCTTGCTTGCTGAGATTGTGCTATTTCGGAGCCGTGTTCTTTTTTATGACAGCCATGTAGCACACTTTTTCTTACACGGACAGGTTTACCCGCGATATAAAGCATAATTAACTATTCCTTGTTCAAAGCGTTAATTTTTTTCAATTGAATAATATTATATTCTATCACTCAATATTATCACATCGCTCTGATAGCGGAAATAGCAGTATTTATATCTATAGAACCATGACCGTAACGGGCTTTTTGTAGCGGGTCTTCTGGGGGATTATTTTCAGCGCTTTGAATTAGAATATCGCGAATTTGGTTGATATCTAATTGAATATCACGAGCATTAGCTTCGCTCAACATTAAAGCTATTATTCCCGTAACAACGGGTGCGGACATACTGGTGCCGGATTTTCGGTAAGATTTAGTTCCAGTAAGGGAAGCTGCAGCCCATATATTTTGTCCGGGAGCAATAAAATCGGGTTTTTTTCGTCCGTCACGAGTTGGTCCAGAACTAGAAAAATACGATATGGGTTGGTTAGGTTTTGTGGGGTCATAAGAACCAACCATGATAATATTGTGTCCGCAACCGATAGAGTTAACGGTATGAGTATTATCGTGAGGTGTGACAAAGCTCGTTTGAGAACCATCTTCACGTTCTATCCAAGCGTGAAAATTACCGTTACTTACTTCAACTCCATATAATCGTACAGTCCAAATTCCTCCCGGAAGTCGGGATTCCATGAAAACCCCAATTATATTATCGCCGTTGTTGGGGTCGCAAAAACGGTGTGATAAATAAATTACAGTGTTATCGTCCTCGTCTACAATTTCTCCATTTTCTCCCAATTGCAGACTTACCAAACTTTCACCATCCGGAGAAATTAGTTCTAGCTGAAATTTATCTTGCTTATCGTACCAAAGTTCCAATGCTTTGTATTGCCAATGTCCTCTAGGAATATCCCAGAGCAAATCCCTATAACCATTTTTCGGAACCTTTCCTGAAGCATGAATTCCTTTGTAATAAGAATTTCCTGCTGCGATAACTACCGCTCGATTTGGTTTACTGCCTACTAAGGCATCTATACTTTGTTCTACCAAAGCAGTACCATCGTGGGGACCGCAATGTAGCGCTAAACTGATATTGATTACACAGGGACGGTTTTGAGCAATTTCAAAAATGAAATCCACCGCTTCCACAAGTTCGGTAGTATCTCCCAAAGACTTATCAACAGCGTAACCACCATCAGATAAAACAGCTTTTACAGCACCATTGGAAAAATGAACAAATACAATATCAGCTTCAGGAGCTATACCCGGACTTCCAGTACCATTTCCATTCCCCGTAGCAATATCCATCACGTGGGTACCGTGAGCAATTTGTCCGGGATAGTAACCCAAAGCTTGATAGGGATTTTCAGCTTTTAAAGCTTGATTTATTTCAGCACTACGATAAACTCTCCCATAACCAAAAGGACTGTCCGGTTCAGACGAACCATCTTGGTCCCATAAAGCCAATATTCTAGTAGAACCATCCAGATGACGAAAATTCTGATGAGCGAAATCGCAACCTAAATCAATAATTCCTACAACTACATCCTTTGATTGCTGTTCTGGAGCAAAACCCCTAGGTTTATCCGTAAGATTCTGGGTTAGATTCTCTTTATTTTCTAGTTTTTCTAATAAATATTCAGGTTGAGAAGTTAAGTCATCCGTAGTTAACTGCAAACTTTGTGAAGCTTGTAAACTAATAACACAAGGAGAAGAACGTACAGATTGCAACCGCGACACTGGAACTCTTGCAGTAACAATAATATCTCCATCTACCGTAGTTCCAACTTCAGCACCTTCTCGTACTTCGGTCATCGAGTACCATGCTTCAATATCATTAACCTTCGCAATCACAGCGACTTCTCCCACCTCCGTTGAAGCTGTGGGTGGAGTAGAAAGTCCCCTGCGACGACGTTGCATCAGCCTTTGCAATCTTGGGTCAATATCTGCAAAAATGTCCGTCCATTCAAATCGCATCAATCACCTTCTTTACCATTACGAACCATATCAAGCTTAACTATTTATCATCTATCTATCTTATAATTACGATTTTTCGTTTATTTTCTATTTGTTTAAATTATTTGTTCAAACCAAAATTATTCAAAGATAAAAAACCGTAATAACCCTGATAGATACTATTTATATAGTAGCTCAAAACACAACATTTTTTATCTGGTTAGAGAATAATTCACTTTCCTTTAAATATGGGGTGCTAGTGAGTAAGTCCTATATAGAAAATAGTGAAATTTAGGAATGGCTAATAAAAGAGAAGATTTTCAATCTATATATTTTTTAATTAATATAACTCACACAATTTCCTGCGGAACCTATTTGGTGCG
>JBCBHT010000257.1:0-10615 GCA_038525335.1 Cyanobacteria bacterium J06621_15
AGTTTGCGTTTTATCCTCAACTCAGGACGCTGTGTAGAAGGTAAGTGGAGCGATTTTACTGCCGTTCAAGATTTAATCCGAGCCGCATCTACGGTGGGAATTTTTTGATTTTAAATTAAGTTGTTCTGTTTTTTTTAAATCGTGCTAATATATTAAAGTTAAACCCCTTAGATTGAATATTTCCATCAACAGAAATATAAAATCTTATTTTAAATGTTTTATGTACGGGGCGTAGCGCAGCTTGGTAGCGCGCCACTTTGGGGTAGTGGAGGTCGTGGGTTCAAATCCCGCCGCTCCGATTTGTTTGAAATTAATAGTTTACATAAATACGTCTGAATAAATTCTAGCTAGGAAGTATTTAGGGACAATAGTATCTTAACTCATATCTTGCAGCAATGGCTCTATTCCCAGTTTCTTGCCAATTTCACAACGAGATAATAATATTTCCACGATTAGAAACTGGATTTCTTGGCGCTTAACGAGAATGATGCAAGATGTCAGTTAATTTAGTTTCACTGGAACTACTGATTTTGGTTTGACTAGTATAAATACTAGCTTGTTGTGTATAAAATATAGTATGACTTTTGACCCTTAAACCTTTGAAAAAATAAAATTAAATTATACTCGAAATCAACTGATGTTAATAAAAATTTATATTAATAAATCCGGACTTTCCGGATTAAGAAATAGCTGAAAAGCCTGCTAATATTAGACAGATTAAACATTTCTATTACTTTTGGTCTAAAATACAGACGATTCTGACTATGAAGCTTTGTCGTTAATCATTATACTTCGGCAAAATAGTGAGATAATAGAAGTGTGAGGATAAAGAACGGAAGATATTAGATTGCAAAAGGGGAAATTTTTATGATTAAGAAACTTTTGGCTGCGTTAACTATAGTAGCTCCCCTGTTTTTCGCTAGCTCGGTTAAAGCTGAAAACCCACAGCATGTACAAAAGCTACTAGAAACCAGGGAATGTGTCGGTTGTGATTTGTCAGGAGCAAATCTACGCGGTCAGCATTTGATTGGTGCTGATTTAAGAGGAGCAAATCTTCGGGGAGCAAACCTTGAACACGCAAACCTTGAAGGTGCTGACTTGACCCGTGCTAATTTAGAAAATGCTAAATTAACTTCAGCATTTTTAACTAACGTTAATTTTAAGCAAGCTAACTTGGATGATGCGAGTTTAGCTAGTGCCAAAATTTACGACTCCAACGTTTATGAAGCGTCGATGGAAGATATAGATATCGCTGATGCCGAAATATTCCACACAGGAATCGGTGTCGGTGGAGAAGAATTGAAAAATATTCCAGACTGGGATTAAGTTTAATTACTTAGGGAGTATAGCTAAGAAACTTTAGTTCGTTTGTGAGCTTGGCTATCAAATAACGAAATACGTAAAAAAGAATAGTTTGTGATTCTCCGATTTCTAACCTAGTTTTTTTAGAAATCGGAGCTTTTGGTTTTTAGCAATTAGCAAGTATTAAGTATTAAGTAGTAAGTAGCGAGTAACAAGTATTAAGTAGTGAAAAGCTATTTAAATAGCTTTCTTGATGATTATTTTTATCTGACTGCTCATTAAAATGTATATAGCGGTTTTCAGTTGGGTGCAGTACAAATAAATTTGATGGAAATCGGACGGGCAGAGATGCGCCCCGCCCGCAGTCGCTACAACGGTCGTGTTCCTCCGTGCACGCCGCGCTGCTCTCCATCCCACAAGACTGTATTTAACTCAAGTGAAATGCGCTATATTCACTATTCGATATTTGCTACTTAATACTCGTGACTCTAACTATCAACCAGTATTTCTCATTCCAGCAGCAATTCCGTTAATTGTTAGCAAAGCTCCTCTGAGTAATTCTCCTTTGCTGTAACGGGAGTGAATGATACCAGAAGTAGCATTGCTCTTACTATCGCGCAACCGTTTGAGTAAGGATACTTGAATAAATCCTAAAGGTACAATAGTGCCATTTCTCAACTGTACGGAACGCTGTAAAACTGGGTCTCCATCTAAAAGACGCTCGTGTCCGGTAATTTTCAAAACTAAGTTTTTTGTCAGATAGTACTCACTAGAAATTTGATTGAACACTCCATAAAAGCGCTGCTTATCTTCAGATTTGGATAGTTCTTCTACATAATGTCGTGCCATCTGTAGGTCCACTTTTGCCAAGGTCATTTCTACTTTGGAAATCACCATTTTGAAAAATGGCCATTTTCTGTAAAAGCATTGCAGTAACTGCATATGGTCTTCAGGAGCTTCGTTAATAAATTCTTGTAAAGCTGTACCGACCCCATACCATGCAGGTAACAAAAATCTAGTTTGCGTCCAGCTAAATACCCAAGGAATTGCTCGCAAACTACTCAAGCCTTTTTTACCAGAAGGACGACGAGCGGGACGAGAACTGATTTGTAACTGACTTATTTCTTCTATAGGAGTAACTTGATTGAAAAAGTCAATAAAATCGGGCTGTTCGTAGATTAAATTCCGATAATGAGAACGGGAACGCGCTGCTAATTCTTCCATTATTTCGTTCCAAGGTTCAATATCGTCAAACCCTGCACGCAATAAACTGGCTTGAATTACTGCAGTGGTGATTGTTTCGAGATTGTATAGTGCTAAATCTGGTAAAGAGTATTTGGAAGCTAAAACTTCTCCTTGCTCGGTAATTTTAACTCGTCCGTTGATACTTTTACCCGGTTGAGCCAAAATTGCCTCGTAAGCAGGTCCCCCACCGCGACCTACAGAACCACCACGTCCGTGGAATATTCGCACGCTTAAGCCGTATTCTTCAGCGATTTGCTGTAATGATTTTTGGGCTTTATGAATCTCCCAATTACTGCTGAGAAAACCAGAATCTTTATTACTGTCTGAATAACCCAACATTATTTCCTGTAAGTTGGGATTGAGAATAGAACTTTCTTCTTGCTCCTTTATTCCTTTTTCATAAGCTTCATATCCACCTGCAAGCAAAGCGCGATATAGGGGAAGGGAAAACAAGTCTTTCATTACTTGTCTGGAACGCTGTAAATCTTCTACTGTTTCAAACAGGGGGACGACTCGGATTGTCCCTATAGCTGTTCCAGGGTCGTAAATTCCTGCTTCTTTGGCTAACAGCAATACTTCTAATACATCGCTGACCGAGCAACACATGCTGATGATGTAAGTTTGGCAAATATTATAGCCAAATTCTTGTTGTAGCGAATGCACCAAGCGCATTGTGGAAACAATTTCGTTGGTTTTATCTCCAAACGGAAGCTGTGCGGGGATTAAAGGTCTTCTGGTTCTTAGTTCTTTGGTTAGCCAAGCAATTTTTTCTTCTTCTGGTAAATCGTCGTATTTTGTGTCTAGGACTCCTAAATATTCAATAATTTCGCCGATTGCATCGCTGTGACGAGTCGATTCTTGACGAATATCCAACTGTGTCAAATTAAAACCAAAAATTTCAACTTGAGTAAGCAGGGTTTCTAACTGCTGACACTTTAAACCAGTTTCTGACAAGTTGCGTTGAATTAATCTTAAATCGGCTAAAAACTCTGAAACAGAATGGTAGATTGGCGCTTTATCGTCTTTAAGAATCTCGCCTTTTCGTAATGCAGAATTACGTGCTTGAGTATTTTCTAAGCGTTTAACTACATAAGCAAGTTTTAAGCGATAAGGTTCCTGACGATAGCGTAAAGCTAATGCATCGTAAACTTCGCTCATTTGGGACTGTTCGATTTCTAAGGATTCTAATAAGTCGGGTAAAACATCGCTCCAGTGTAGCGATACGCTTAATAGCTCAATTAGCCCCTTAGCTGATTCAATGTATTTTTCTAACACCATATGGCGTTGATAGCAAGCCGTCTGCCAAGTTATTTCTGGGGTTACAGAAGGGTTCCCGTCTCTGTCAGAACCCACCCAAGAACCGAACTGGCAAAAGCTTTTATTCGGTGGTTCTAGTCTAGAAAAAGTTGAATTCAAAGCGTATTTGAGACGCTCGTAAAGTTGAGGAGTTGCTTCAAATAATACTTGTTGGAAGTAGTGCAGCGCATAATCTACTTCATCAAGCACGCTGGGTTTAAACTGATGTAGTTCATCAGTACGCCACCACAGGCGAATTTCTTCGAGCAATTGAGAACGAATTTGGGTTGTTTCCCAAGAATATACTCCCGTCCCATTCCCAGAACCGCTTTGAGATGAATCGAGTTTTTGCAATAAATCTACTACCCGTCGCTGTTTTTCTCGAATTGTGGGACGGACAATCTCGGTTGGGTGAGCTGTAAACACTAAACGCACGTCTAATTGTGCAATTAAGCGTTGAATTTGTGCTGGTGGTACGTTTAGTTTAAATAATTTAGGAAATAGTTCGGTAAATGTTCCCTTGTCTTTTAATTTGGTTTGCCAATTTTTGATTAATAAATCTGCATTAACTGCATTGTTGAGGTGAACATCTTCTAGCTGGTGATTGCTTGAATAAATAATTTTGGGTAACGTCTCTTCCTCTGTACCAACTTCGGAATCTTCGTAGCGAGTCAACTGCTGTTTTTGTTCGTAATCCTGTTCTACGATATTGATTAACTGGAAATACAAAGCGAATCCACGAGCCGCTCTAATTGCTTCATTAATGCTCAATTTTTCAATTAAACTAGATACGGAGGAAGCTTGATCGTCAGTTGCTTGTCCTTCTGGGGAACATAAATCGCGTAATTTTCTGAGGAGGTCTACCATTTGTTGTCCGCATTCTTCTCGGAGAACTAATTCCCACACTTCCTCTACGATTTGCAAGCGATGGCGCAAAAACAAATCTGATGCGGGGTAGATATTTACAGCCTGAGCGTGAGTGTTTAGAACGGTACTCATATCCTCGCTTTGTAATAGAGCAGATTACTGTTGTTGGTTTTTTGTGGTAACAGCACCCATATGAAAAATTAAATGTTCACCCAAGAATGGGTTAAGACTTCTTATACTCGATTATTTATTTGAGTCGTCGGAACTTGAAGCCGGAAAATCAAGTATGGGTAAACGTTCGCCCCGAAATAGTTCTTCGCTGGCTTGTCCCACAGTTATAAAAGCTTCGCGCGCGGCTTTTTCCGCTAATACCAATGTTAAGACAGAAACGGTACCAGCTTGCAATATCACAGACTGGGGAATTGAGAATAAACCTAAATCTAATTCGGTTTTGGATGATTTAGAATTAACTGCTTCAGATGACATAGATATTTTTTACTGCTGTAAGATAAGTTAAATAAAACACAAAACTTCATACGAAACAGCGATAATCGCTTTTTGTGAAGTTAATATGGGCGAATATTAGCGGAAATTGCGGTCTTGGGGAGCCACTGCGTTGGACGGGTTCCCCGGCTTGAAGCAAGTGGCGTGGTTTCCACGTCACTTCCTACAACGGAGGGAACCTCCGCAACGGAGTGACTCCCCAAGAGCAAATTTCCAAGAATCAGCCAATTTTAGGCAGACTAGATAGGCGACCTTTGAAAATAAGTAATCATTGTTACAAATACAAAGGTAGCTCAATAATATTCAATGGTTCTAGTTTACTAGCACTCGTCAACCTTTCCGCGCTCCCTTAACCCCTTTTCGTCAACTTCCGATGAAAACAGCCATAAGAGAAACCCAACAATCATTAGCACAGTGGGTCAGCCAAGCAACTGGGATAAACTCTATAGGGGTAAAAGTCCGGTTGCGAGGAAACGACCTACATATTCTTTGTGAATCCCCTGAAGGTCCTCCTCGGTGGAACACTTTATTAGATTTGCTCAAAGCATTACAGCAAACTGACTTAGATGCTTTAACAAAAAGCGAGCAACCTTCAATATACCAAGTTTTTGTTTACGGAAAGAAAAAAACTGAGAAACGTCCTGAATGGTGCCACAAGGTCTATTTAAATCAACTTGAAAAGCACTTGGAGGAAGTAAAGCAAGCACTTTTATTGGCAGATGCTCCTCCTGGAGCGCTGATTTTATCTAATGAAAGCTTGGCCCGTCAGGGGGAACCGAATGCTATCGCTCGCTATCTCAGCGAAACTTTGAGTACTTTAGGTGTTGCGGTTCAAGTCAAAGTTAAGAAGCAAAAACCCAGCGACCGTATTGCAGGTAAAAAAGCTCGCTTATGGGTTTTCTGTCAATCTAATTACACCCCAGACCCGTCTTTAATTGCAGAACCAGTAGCAGCTAAGTTAAGAAATCTTAAGCTACTAAATTATAAAGATGCTGTTATTTCCACCAGGGTGGTCGGCGAAACTCACCCTGATTGGTTATTGTTGATTGATTTGACCCCACCAGAGGTAATGCTCAAAGAATGGGCAAGGTGGGGAGATGTGCAAGCCATTGTTAGACTTTTAAATTTAGGATTTAATAATTCAAAGGTAGAAGTACAGGCTTCTTTACAGGATTCAACGCTACATATATTTTGTATCCCTGGGTCTGAATCTTCGGAAAATCAGGCAATTCCCAATCAAGAATTATGTTTAGATAAAATCGTTCCTCAACTGGAAGCATTGGCTCCTCAAGGGATATTATCAGCAGCTATTTACGGACAAAAAACAGCAACTTCCCCTCAGCCTGAGTGGATTGATTGGCAGTCTTTACCGGCTAAAGAACATTCCGCTTTAGCAACATCAGCGATGGAATTAGCCAATCAAGGGGATATGGAAGCTATTACTTTTTTGCTTCAAAGATTGCTCAATCCCAACTTAGATAAACGCTTAAAAACCGGCGGTATTCGCGTAATTTTAGCGTCTAGAGATGATTTATTACACATCATGTGCGATGCACCAGTGTGTCCCGCACGCAAAAAAATAGCTGCTAAAGTTATTAATTTTATTGGACATTTACAGCTACCAGAGCTAGCAGGAGTCCGTGTTTACGGAAGAAGAGCCGGTAACAAAAAGCCATTTTGGCAATCTGGCACGGATTTCAAGCAGCGTCAGCGGGTAGTACCTGAAGCAACCCCAGAATTTGCTGCTACCTCGGCTTATGTACAGGAACTTTTACCCAAAGATGATGAACCTGTATTGCGTCCCGATTTAACAGCAGAAGAAGTTCATAATTTTGTTGCGAACGTAGCACGGGATTGGGGTGGAACTATTAAAAATGGGTTTTTGAGAACCCAGTTATTTGTTGAAAAACAGCAGCAGTCTGAGGATAACTCGGAAACAGGAGTTAATCGCGTTGCTTTAATTTGGGGCATTTTGGGATTATTATTGACCCTACAAACTGATTGGGTAATGGGTAAAATTTTGACTTCCCTCGCACCTGCACCACAGCAAATCGCTCAATCAACAGCAAATTCGGAAGAAAAAAATACAACAGCACTTCTAGCTAATACTACTGAAGAAAAATCTAATCCTAATTCAACATTTAACAATTCTGGATTCACTAGAAGGAATAGCCCAAACCGAGGTCAAGCAACATCAACAGCTATTCCTTTAGCAGCGCGATCGCAAATTCCGAGTTTTAATGCTCGCCAATTAGATGAACAGCTAGCATTATACAAACAGCGTCTAGCAAAAAACGGTTTACCACCCGATGTATTAATTATTGGCTCTTCCCGTGCTTTACGAGGAGTAGACCCGGATGCGCTTTCCAAAGGCTTAGCATCACAAGGTTATCCAGATATTGATGTATTTAACTTTGGAATTAACGGAGCAACAGCCCAAGTAGTAGATTTTATAGTTCGTCGCGTACTCAAACCAGCAGAGCTACCAAAAACAATTATCTGGGCAGATGGTTCTCGTGCTTTTAATAGCGGCAGAAAAGATAATACCTTTGCAGCAATTTCGGCTTCAGCAGGTTATCAACATGCGCTTTCCACATCTTTAGCCAGAGAAGATTCTACAAATGCTTCGCCAAAAACAGCTAAAGAAAAAGAAATAGCCAAAAAGGAAGGTAATGGTTATCAAATTATTAATGAGAAATTAAACGATGGATTTTCCAAAGTTTCAAGTTCCTACGAAAAACGCGATACTTTGAAAGGTCAGCTTGTCAAAGTATATAAATCTTTGCCCATAATTAGCGCTTTGAAAAAAACTGATTCTTCAGACGAACTAGCAAATGCTTCAGAAGACATTGCCAACTACACAGTAGATTTCGATGGATTTTTACCATTATCAATCCGTTTTAACCCTGCAAGTTACTATCAAAAACATGCAAAAGTTGCCGGTAGTTATGATAAAGACTACCAGGAATTTAATCTACAAGGCGAACAAAACGAAGCTACGCAAGCATTAATTAACTACACCAAAAAAAGGAATATAAATCTAGTCTTTGTAAATATGCCTTTGACAGCAGAGTATTTAGACCCAGTACGTCAAAAATACGAACAAGAATTTGAAAACTACATGTTGGATTTAGCAAGCGATTCCAACTTTGTTTACCGAGATTTAAGTCAAAGATGGTTGACAGCAAATAACTACTTCTCTGACCCCAGTCACCTCAACCGTTACGGCGCATATGAAGTATCAAAAACATTAGCTAAAGACCCAATGATTCCATGGAGTGGGAATTAGGTAATTGGTAATTGGTAATGGGTAATTGGAATTGAATTCTTAACACTTAACTCCTATCTTCTAACTAGTTCTTAGTTACTGATAACTGTTCACTGTTCACTGTTCACTGATTTAAATGAATTTTATTTCGTTCGGATACGGACTATTTTTACTTAGCGTGTTGGGAATTTATTGGTCTGTAGAACAACAAAAGTTGCGTCTGTGGACTTTATTTATTGCCAGCTTAATTTTTTATGCTTCTAATCAGTTTTATTATTTACCTTTGCTGCTAACTCTGACTTTTATTAATTTTCGTTTGGGTTTAGCTCTGGGACAAAATACTTCTCCAGGAAAACATACTCTTGATTGGCGAATTTCTAATGAAGAATGGCAATTTGCTCAAGCTGATTGGAATCGGCATCGATTGAAGATTTTATGGCTGGGAATAATTCTAAATATTGCACTGCTATTTGGGTTTAAATATTTACCACCTTTATTTGGATTCTTTAATTCAAGTAGTAATAATTCTGAAACGGTAAATGCTTTAAAAGCTCTTGCACCTCTAGGAATTTCATATTTTACTTTTGAATGTATTGCCTATTTAGTTGATGTTTATCGTGGTGCTCCTGCTTCGGGACAATTTATTGAATTTGCTAGTTACAAATCCTTTTTTGCCAAACTAATTTCTGGTCCTATTACTCGCTACCATAATTTGGCAAGTCAATTTAATAATCTCAAGTTCCCTAATGTCGATACGATAACTGAAGGCTTATGGTTGATTGCTAGAGGTGCAGCGAAAAAAGCTCTTTTAGCAGACCATTTAGGAATTTTTGTTGATTTATCTTTGAGTAGTTTGCAGCGAGCGGGTAGCGTGGATTTATGGCTAACTACTTTTGCTTATGGCTTGCAGCTATATTTGGATTTCAGTGGTTACGTAGATATTGCTCGCGGCAGCGCTTTACTTTTTGGTTTGGTATTACCAGAAAATTTTAATCATCCCTACTTCAGCACCAGTATTGCTGATTTTTGGCGACGCTGGCACATGACTTTAGGTGACTGGCTGCGTAATTACCTTTATTTTCCCCTCGGAGGTTCGCGTAAGGGTTTAGCTCGTACCTGTTTGAACTTAATGATTGTGATGGTTTTGGCTGGGATTTGGCATGATGCAGCTCTAGGGTGGGTTATTTGGGGAACCTATCACGGTTTCGCATTAGTGGTGCATCGTTTAACTGATGTAGTGAGCGATAAGTTTGAGCCTTTAGAAAATTTTTGGCAAAATCCTGCGGGGGTAGTCTTGGCTTGGTTACTAACTCAGTTAATGGTTTTCACTTCATGGATATGGTTTCGTTTACCTAACGTCCAAGATTCGTGGTTAGTAATTACTCGCTTATTTGGTCGTGCTGCTGACGCGCAATTTTCCCAGAAAGTCTATGTGGAAGCTCTCAGTATTAGCCAATATCAGTTAGCTGCTTTATTAATTGTCATAACATCCATCATGGGTATTGCTTACGCTCTCAATAATCGCCTTAAATTAAAACTTAATTGGCATTTGAAACTTTTATTCATACCCTTATGTCTTTGGAGCGTTTGGGTTTTAGCTCCCGAAGGAAGATTACCTTATATCTATTTCGATTTTTAGGTTAGTGGTTAGTTGTTAGTTGTTAGTTGTTAGTTGTTAGTTGTTAGTTGTTAGTTGTTAGTTGTTAGTGGTCAATAAAACAACCTTCATCCCTTCACCGTAAGGTGTTCCTGTAAAATAGTATGTGAATCATCAACTTTCACCCAAAGGGTGTGGATCATCAACTATCAACCATCAACCATCAACTATCAACTATCGACTATCAACTATCAACTATCAACCATCAACTATCGACCATCGAATTATATAAGCTCTAATTATATTTACAATAATTAATGCTAATCTGAGTAATTGCTCCTAAGTGAATAAACTAATGTAAAGTAGTTAATAACAGGCAAGAGAAGTCGAGCCTGATTATAAGACAAATAAAAAGCACTTATCTGAACCATGACAACCACATTACAAAGACGCGAAAGCGCTTCGGCGTGGGAGCAGTTCTGTGGGAATCATCAACACACCAAACCAACCGATATATAGGCGGTTATTGGTGCTGG
>JBCBHT010000258.1:0-10615 GCA_038525335.1 Cyanobacteria bacterium J06621_15
CCAACATCCTAGTTGGGTTGCGCTTCGCTTAACCCAACCTACAAAAAGACTTCAAAACCCCGCAAAATTAATGTGGTCGAATACTAGTAGTCCTTTTCATTAGTTTTGACGGTTTTGTTTTCTACGGACGTAATGTAGAGATTGATATATAACGTCTCCCGACAGTTTCAAAGAAAACAAACCCATCAAGATTAATGGGACAGACCAATATGTAACTAAGTTAGAACATTAATAATTCTTGAAACCTTTAATTTACAAGCCTTTAACATTTGACCTTTGACCCTTGACCTTCTCGTAGCGCTATACAGTAACTAAAACTGGGAATAATTAAACATAACAATTCCCTGTCTTGGAAAATTGCTCTACTTGGGGAAACCCCAAGACCGCATTTTCCGCTTTTAAAAGCACTGGTATAAAAATGAGTTACTGTACAAATATTAACTGCTCTTCTCCGCAAAATTACGATGGAGCAAATTTTTGTATGAGTTGTGGTAAGCAGCTTTTACTTAAAGAACGCTATCGTCCGTTTCGTTTGATAGGACATGGTGGTTTTGGTAGAACTTTTTTATCTACGGATGAATATATTCCTTCTAAATCCAAATGCGTTATTAAACAGCTTTGCTTTCCTCCGACAGAACCGAAAATAAATCATGGTAAATTCATCGAGTTATTTCGTCAAGAAGCGATTCGTTTGGATGAATTAGGTCTGCATCCACAAATCCCAAAGCTCTTGGCTCATTTTGAACAAGACGAACAATTCTACTTGGTGCAGGAATGTATTTCCGGCAATTCTTTGATGCAGGAGATAGAGGATAAAGGTGTTTTCGGCGAACATAAAATTAGGCAAATACTACAAGAAATATTACCCGTACTGCAATTTATTCATTCTCGAAATATTATTCATCGAGATATAAAACCGGCGAATATTATGCGGGAATATTTTACACAGAATTCAAATAGGAGCCTCAATAATAAAACATCAAATTCAAGACTAGTTTTAATTGATTTTGGAATTGCGAAACATGTTACTAATACAAGATTTCAACAGACTGGAACAAAAATAGGAACCCCAGAATATATGGCTCCCGAACAATTACGAGGTAAAGCATTACCAGCTAGCGATATCTATAGTTTAGGAGTAACATGCATTTATTTATTAACAGGTATTTCCCCTTTTGATTTATTCGATGTTTCTCAAGATTCTTGGGTGTGGAGAGATTATTTACTACCAGAAAATAAAGTCAGTAGTCGCTTGGGTAAAATATTAGATAAAATGCTTAAAAATTCTCTACCTCAGCGCTATCAACAAGCAAATGAGGTTTTATCAGCGCTATCAAATCGGCGGGAATCACAGGTAAAACAAATTGATTTAGACGTAATAGATACTGAAAATATTTATGGTGATGAAATTCCAATAGATTATACTCATCTCAAAAATTTACTAAAAAAGCATAAATGGCAACAAGCAGATATAGAAAGCTGGAAAATTATGTGTATGTCTCTATCAAAGCCAATAGGAACTTATTTATTTAAAAGTGATATTGAAAATTTACCAAATAATATTCTAAAAATCATCGATAAGTTATGGATGACATATAGCAAAGGTCGTTTCGGTTTTAGCATCCAAAAAAGAATATATGACAGAGTTGAAGCCGATTATTTCAAATTTTGTGCTGCTATTGGCTGGTCAACTTACAATTCCTTCGATTCAGCTAATTCTGATTACAATTACAGCTTGAAAGCACCGATTGGACATTTACCTACAAGAATTTGGATGGGTGGTTCTCAATGGTGGAGACATGCTGATACATTTGCTGCAAAGTTGGAAAATCTTATGTAGAAACGTAACAGCAGTATATCTCTAAAATCTCTGCAACCAAATCGCTTTTTTCAAGGCTATAACATAATTGAAGTTTCTGTAAAAAAGTTGACTAGTTTTTGAAAAACATGCGGTTATTACATAGATTTATGACGAATTACGTAACTTCTCTGAGGAGAAGGAATAAATTCTTTAGACGTTTTGGTTTAGGAATAGTATTTACTTTATCTATTTTATCGACCACGGTGGTAAGCCATTTCGATTTGTCGTTGGGGGGTTGGATACGGTCAGCTACAGCGCTAGAAGCAAAACAAATTTCTTTCAAAGCTTTAGTAGAAACGGGAAAGCAACATTACCAAGCAGGAGAGTTTGCAAAAGCTATAGAAAAATGGAGGGAAGCTGAACGAGTCTTTAGCTCTAAGGGTGATGTTCTCAATCAAAGTGCGGTTCTGAGCAATTTAGCCCTTGCTCATCAACAGCTAGGAAATTGGTCTGAAGCTAATTTATCAATAGAAAATAGCCTTCGACTATTAAGTAATCCAGCATATAATTTAGATTCTTCCCAAGCAAAGTCTTTACGTGCTGAAGCTTTGAATATTCAAGGTAGTGTTTTACTATCTCAAGGAAAGACTCAGCAAGCTTTGGATTCTTGGGTTGAAAGTGGAAAAATTTATCAAAAAGTAAAGAATAATGCCGGTTATATCCGTAGTTTACTCAATCAATCTCAAGCTTTGAGAGCAATGGGACTTTATCCTCGCGCGAAGTCTTCTTTGGAACAAGTAAATAAAAGTTTACAAGAGGAACCACCGTCTTTACTTAAGGCTGCTAGTTTACTAAATTTTGGGGATACTTTGCGATTAATGGGAGATTTGCAAACATCCGAAAAAATCTTACAACAAAGTTTAGCTATAGCAGAAAAGTTAGATTCTCAAAATGGTGTTGCTTCAGCATCGCTAAGTTTAGGAAACAATGCTCGCGATAGAGAAATACCACAAGAAGCATTTAAATATTATCAGCGAGCTATTATCTCATCAACATCTGGAATAGATAAAATTCGGGCACAACTCAATCAATTGCGTTTGCTGATTGACATGCAAAAATGGTCGGAAGCTGAAGATTTAGCAGCGCAAATCAAACCCCAAATTCAGACTTTACCTATTAGTCGTACAGCTATATATACGAAAGTAAATTTTGTGCAAAGCTTGACAAGGATTAGAGATAATAAACAAGATACTAGACAACAGAATAATTGGGAAAATAATTACAGTGCAAAACTTCTTGGTTTAGCTGTTCGAGAAGCTCAGAAAATTGAGGATTCGAGGGCTGAGTCTTATGCTTTGGGTTACTTAGGAGAACTTTACGAAAAATCGCAGCAGCTATCAGATGCACGAAAACTTACAGAGAAAGCATTGGTTTTAGCCCAAACAACTAATGCAAATGATATTGCTTATCGTTGGCAATGGCAATTAGGAAGGTTATTAAAAAAGCAAAATCGAATCAATGAAGCGATAACTGCATATAGTCAATCTGTAAATACTTTGGATTTAATTCGTAATGATTTAGTTGCTAATAATGTTGACGTTCAGTTTTCTTTTCGTGAAAGTGTAGAACCTGTTTATCGGGAATTAGTTGGTTTATTACTTCAGCCTCAATCTACGGAAAACTCAAAATCTGTAAAACAGAAAGGAAAAGTAAGTCAAAGCAATCTAAAAAAGGCTCGTAAAGTAATAGAATCTTTGCAGCTAGCGGAATTAGATAATTATTTTCGAGAAGCTTGTCTAACTAGTAGTCCAACTGAAATTGATAAAATAGACCCGCAGGCAGCAGTTATTTATCCAATTATTTTACCAGACCGTTTAGAAGTAGTTCTTTCTTTACCCAATCAAACTTTACATCACTACAGTAGTGCAATTTCTCAAAGCCAATTAGAGACTAATATTCAAAAAATGCGACGTTCTTTGAGACGCACATCTTTAGAAAAAGAAAGATTGGTAATTGCACGAAAATTATATAATTTACTCATCGAACCAGCAGAAGCAGAACTGCAAGCAAATAAGATTAAAACTCTGGCATTTGTACTCGATGGTTCAATCAAAAATCTGCCAATGGCAGCCCTTTTTGATGGACAAAAATACTTGATAGAAAAGTACAATTTAGCGTTAACTCCAGGACTACAGCTATTTGCTCCTCGACCTTTAGAAGACAAAAATTTAAAAGTTTTAGTAGGTGGTTTAAGTGAATCTCGACAAGGATTTAGTCCGCTTCCTGGAGTAAAGACTGAGGTGAATCAGATTAAATCAAAAATTTCTTCTGAGGTGTTAATAAATCAAACATTCACAAGCAAGTTATTGGAAAAACAAATCACTAAAACGCCATTTCCCGTAGTACATTTAGCAACCCACGGACAGTTTAGTTCCAATGCAAAGGACACTTTTGTTCTTACTTGGGATAATCGTATAAATGTTAAACAATTGGGTCAATTACTGCAAAATCGAGATACATATAGTAAAAATCCCATTGAACTATTAGTATTAAGCGCTTGTCAAACAGCAGAAGGAGATAAACGTGCAGCACTAGGTCTAGCAGGTGTCGCGGTCAGGTCTGGTGCAAGAAGCACTTTAGCTAGTTTATGGGCTGTAGACGACCAATCAACTTCAGCATTTATGGTGGAATTTTACAAACAACTTTCACAACCAAACATGTCTAAAACAGAAGCATTACGTCAAGCTCAAATTTCATTAATTAAGCAACGCGGCTTCAAACATCCTTTTTATTGGGCACCTTTTGTACTTATTGGTAATTGGTTGTGAAAAAGGGAATTGGTAATTGGTAATTGGTAATTGGTAATTGGTGATTAGTATTAGATAAATTGAATATCTTACTAGTGAAAAATCCCCTTTGTATTGATTTTTTAATAATTATACAAAAGGGGAATACCTAATATTTATTTAATTTTTTACTGTTAACTGTTCACTGCTCACTGCTCACTGTTCACTGCTTCAAAGGTGCTTGAGAGATACCACCTAAACCAACTGATGAAAGCAAATCTTTCCATGCTGTATTAACCTCGGAATTAAAGGGTTGAGAAAGTTTGAGTTCGGCAAGATTTGATACAGCTTCAATCCAATATCCAGATTCGCTGAAAACTATTACTTGGTCTAAAGAATTTGGCTGGTTTAATTGATTTCTCAATCTTGAACCTGGGGAAACTCTACGTACTAATCCTTCTACAAATGGATTTTGAGGACCTGATTGCTGACAAATTATTGATACTACAAATCGATAATCTCTGCCTGTTTTTAACCCTGGTTGGGTTGTTGGTAAACTAAAATTAACAATTCCTGGGGTATTTGCTATGTTTACTTGCGTTTGATAAATCCCCTCTTCCTCTTCGTTGTAAACAGTAAATTCTAGAGATTTAGCTGAAGTTGCAGGAACGTATACCATAATATTTGGGTGAGAAGATGCTGTTAAACCCAATTTTGAGGATGGTAATAATGGAACTAGAGTCTTTTCAAGAGTTTTATTTTGAATACCATGAGAAGCAACTCCGGATTCGCACATTCCATTGTTTCTTCTACCCCCTCCAACAGCCATTTTAGGTTGTCGCTGACCCTTGGGAGGTTTAAATTTAACTCTTGAACGCTTTCGAGTGGGAGTAGTTTTTTTGGGAGTGTTGCTTTGTGCTTGAACTCTTGTTGTTAAAGCAGCAATCGAGGCTCCTTGGAGTAAAATTGTGACCAGAAGCACCCAAAAGTAATTTATCCTAATCGGTTTCATGCTAAAAAAGTTGTTATATAGCTATATAACAATATGATTCCCTAAATAACCTCAGAACTAACAGGTTTATTTCCTATTTATTTACAGCAGAAAAATTTTGGCAGGATGCTAAAGAAACCCCAGATTTTTTTGAAGACGTTTGAGGAACTGTTGCAACGAATATCACATTACCATTAATATCTTTAATCCAGCCATTAGCTTCTACAATTTGGCTTTTTGGATTATCTATAGTAATAATACGGTTGTTAAAATTAATATAATTAGTAGACGCTACTGGTTCTGGAACTACTAAGTCAACTAATCCAGCAAAGATTGTATTTCCACTAAATAAATCATTCGGACTTTGCGGTAATCCACCTCTTCCGCTGATAACAAAGTTATTTCCCTCAGAAGCAGCACATCCGGGCTGAATTTTAGCTTCTTGAGATAAATTTGATGCGAAGTCTATCAAAGTAAAAGATGGGTCTACATTCAGTTGATTGAAGGTTACTTGTCCGTTAACACCGAATTTGGAAGTTGCTGTAATATCACTTTGAGATGTTATTTTTCTACGAAATTGCAATCCTAGAATATTTTGAGTTGTGATATCAATATTACCACCATCACCTGTATTGGCATTTGCTTTTATATCGCTATTTTCAAAGGGTAAACCAATCACGAAACCATTAGGATTATCAATAGTAATATTGCCACCATCAGCATTAGAAAAAGCTTTGCCAGAAATTAAACTGTTATTTTCTAAAGTTAATAAATCTTTGACAGAAAGGAAAATACTACCAGTTTCTGTAGCGTCTCCGATTCCTGTTTCAGCACTTAATATACCTTGATTCAACAGCAAGTTATTTGCTGTAATATTTAAATTTCCTGCTTGACCTAGTTTACTGCTGACATTGACTTTTGCTTTATCGGTAATATTTAATTGATTTGTATTAACCGTAATTGAACCAGCGGTTCCAGATTGAAGAGCTTGTACGGATAAACCACCTTTACCAGTTAATTTGATAGAATTGCCAGTATTTATATTTAAATTACCAGCAGTTCCATCAACTGTAGAAGCCGATATTTTACTTTTATCTAATTCTAAGGAATTTGAACTATCTAGATTAACGTCACCACTAGTTCCTAATTCAGTCGTTGCAACTATTTTAGATTGATTGTTTAGAAAAATATCCGAAGCTTGTATAAAGATAGAACCAGCGTTTCCACTTCCTTTACTATTAACATTTACCTGTGAATTATCAGTGATTTGAAAAAGATTGGTCGTAATATTTAATTTTCCTGCAATGCCGTTACCAGTAGCTTGAGATTCGATTTTGCTACTATCTTCAAGTTTAACTGAATCTGTTGCTTTTAATGTAATATCTCCGGCTTTACCATCAACAGTAGTTGCACTAATAAAGCTATCTTGATTTAATAGCAGTGTTTGTAAGTTTTGTAATGCAATATTTCCACCATTTCCAGACTTTGTGGTTGCAGAAATACTTGCTTGATTGGTCAGAATTGCATCGTTAGCATTAACCAAAATGCTACCAGCAGTTCCGTTATTTTTACTATCAACATTTAGATAGGAATTATCTGTAATTTGTAATTTATCAGTAGTAATTTCCAATTCTCCTGCAACTCCCGCATCTTTTGCTTTTGATGCAATATGACTATTAGCCAAAAGATTTAGCATATTTGTAGAATTGATTTTAATATCTCCTGCTTCTCCATTAGCTGTAGATGCACCGATGCTACTATCGTACAACTTCAAAGAATTGGAACTATTAATAGTAATATTGCCATCAGTTCCCGATTCTGTTGTGTTTGCGGATATTTTCGCTTTATCTAAAAGGAGAACATCATCAGCATTAATTGAAATATTTCCAGCATTTCCATTACCTTTACTGTTAACGTTTGCTTGAGAATTATTGGTTATTCTTAATTGATTGGTATTAATATTTATATTACCTGCAATACCGTCACCAACTGCTTCAGATGCAAGCTTGCTACTATTTTTAACATTGACTAAATCTAAGGTGCTAATTATGATATTTCCAGCATTACCATCAGTTGTAGTAGCAGAAATAGTACTATCATCATTCAACTGTAATGTTTGCGAATTATCTAATTGAATATTTCCACCATTACCAGATTGTGTTGTTACAGATATTTTTGCTCCATTAGAAAGATTTGTACTATTAGCTTGAATTAATACTGAACCCGAATTTCCGTTACCAGTAGCTCTAGATACAACTCTACTTTGATTTTTAATTCTGACTTCATCAGCAGCATTAATATTGATATTACCTGCTTGACCATTTACTGTATTCGCCGAAATAAGGCTATTATCATTTAAATTTAAGCTTTCTAAATCTTGAATTTGAATATTCCCACTAATACCATTAATCGTTTCTGTAACGATTTCAGCACCATTTGTCAGATTTAAATTATCTGTATTGATAAATATAATATTTCCAGAATTACCGAATCTTTGACCGCTAACAGAACCAAGAATACTTCCGTTATTAACTGTAACTTTTTCGGCTTCAATAATTAAGTTTCCTGCTTTCCCAAAACCTCCAATCATCGTTTTTACCTGACTATTATCTTCTAATAAAATTGAAGCAGCGCTCAGTTCAATATCAGCACCCGTAACTTCATCATTACCAACATCATTGCGATTAGATTCACTTTCAATAATAGCTCCGTTAACTATTGAAAGCATACCTTTGCTACTGAGAGAAATACGACCGCTAGAACCTCCTAACGAATTCGCTTGGATATTACTGCTTATTCTAAGATTAGAACCTGCATTGATTAAAATATCACCAGCTTTAGCATTTAATTTATATCTCGAATCTGTTCTAATGGAATTTTTAATATCAACATTTCCTATAGAATCAATAATAACATCTCCTCCATTTCCACCACCGTTACTTGTATTAATCTCTCCCTGAATTTGAATATTTCCTTGACTCAAATCAGGATTACGGCTATAAAAGTTACTTAAAAAAACTAAACCATTATCCCGCTTAATTTCAATATTTCCACCGATAAATATATTGCTATTGCTGACAGTTCCTTTCGTATCAAAATTTTCTGGTTTTAATTTTAAATTTCCAATAAATCCTGGATTCCCAAATTTAGTAGTACCCGCTCTAATATCTAAAGTTGGTCGAGTTTTTCCATTTATTTCTAATTTCTCTGTGGTAGAAAGAGAAATTGTCTCCTCTAAACCATTTCTTTCATCTGTATTTATAATTGTCACATCTCCCGTAATATTTACACTTCCCCCAGCTAAAATATGCAGCGAAGCACCCCTATAACTATCAAAACTGACATCACCACTAGAGCGTATAATCGGGTCTTTAGGACTTTCTAAATTTCCTAAACTCCCATCCAGTTGTTCAATCCGAAAATTTCCACCGCTGAAATAATGAGCATCACCAAGTACAGGATTTGAGCTTTGTAAAACTAAATCATTTCCAGAAAATAAGCCGCTATCTGGATGATTCATTGCTTCTATATCTACAGCTAAATTTCCTTTTAGTAATAAGTTTTTACCAGCAGAAGCAATAAATGGATTATCTAAACTATCTCGAATTTGTAAATCTGAAATTGCTTTCAAATTTAAATCTCCACCTGTATTCAAAGTCCCTGCTAAATTCAAATTATTACCTATCAAATTTAAATTTTTTCCAACAGCTAAATTTCCTTTATTTATAATATCCGCTTGGGGAGAGCGGGGATACTGTAAACCAGGGGTAATATTTATTTTTAGCAAAGATGCAGCTTGTGAGTTATTTCCACTAGGTTTAAAAACATCATTAAAAGTACGACTTGGTAAAGTTGTTGCTGTAAATGAACCTGAAATATCTAAACTTGCATCTTTACCAAAAATAATACCGTTAGGATTAAGTAGAAATAAATCAGCATTTCCCAGCACTCCTAACTTTCCGAAAATAGAAGAAGGATTTCCTCCCGTGACTCTAGTTAAAATATTTTGAATTGAAGAGGGATTGCTAAAGTAAACGCTTTTTCCACTATCAATATTAAATTCTTTAAAACTATGAAATAAATTAGAACCGCGAATCGCACCACCATCAATCCGTTGAAGCAAATCAGTAGAATTTACGATGGATTTTTCTTTCCCTAGAGTATTGTCTGGTATTAACTGTGCTTCAACTTTTATAATTGGAATAATTGATAGTGCAACTGATAAACCACATAATAAATAATTACGATTTTGCATTTCCGTCTCCAATGCTAAGCCCTGTATAAAAAATGATTAAAAAAATCATACTTATATAGTTCCCAAACATGGAAATAAATTAACATCTAGAAAAAAGATGTATGAATACTATTCACTATAAATAAATTTATCGGAGATAATATTAAATATTTAAATTTGAAATGCTGAATTGCAAAATACTAGATAAAAAAAATATATAAGATTGGCTTTTTGTGATTTAGCAATAATTATTGGGAACAATATAGATAAGTATAAAATTTTGTTCGTGAATTGAGATACTTATCTATTTATCGAAACTAATAATGTCTAATCACAGTTTATTCTTCAGTCTATCAATTGTTTTTGCCTGTATACCAGTTCTGTCAGTTCAAGCGCAATTATTACCCGATAATACTTTAGGAAAAGAAAATTCTGTAATTAATTCTATTAATTCGCTTGAAGACAAAATTGATGGTGGTGCGATTCGAGGTTCTAATTTATTTCATAGTTTCAAAGAATTTAATATTGGTAACGGTAAAAGCGTTTATTTCACTAACCCAACTGCAATCAAAAATATTTTAAATCGCGTTACTGGTAAAAATCAATCGCAAATTTTAGGAAAGTTAGGGGTTTTAGGAAATGCAAATCTATTTTTAATTAATCCCAACGGAATCGTTTTTGGTAAAGATGCGAGTTTAGATATTAATGGTTCGTTTGTTGGAAGTACAGCAGCTAATATATTATTTGAAGACGGTTTGAAATTTAGTGCTGCTTCACCAGATAAACCATTATTAACAATTAGC
>JBCBHT010000259.1:0-10570 GCA_038525335.1 Cyanobacteria bacterium J06621_15
TCAAAGAAACCAAAATGGATTGTTAAATATACAGTCAATGCAATAATTAATTTTGCAAGTAAGTCAGCCATGCAGGCAATAAAGTCAGCAAAATAATAAAATAAAAAGCTACAGTGTTTTATTTCACTGTCGCTTTTCTGTTTGATTATTTTTTACAACGCTTTCCCAATCGAATATTGTAATACGGCTCAAGCTGAGATATCCAAATATCTTCTAAATCTTCTAGCTTTTCCCCACGTTTCCAGCGTTGAATTATTGAAAACTCAAATTTATCTGCTCCAAAATGATTCCAGTCAGCCTGTAGCTTGCTATTCTCGTGCGTTTGAGAATTTAAAGCTTTTTCATGCTGCTTCCAGCGTTTCTCTATATCCTTTGCAAGTCCTATATATTGACGATTATTGACATTGCATTTTATCTGATAAATTCCTTTTGTCATACTGCTAATATTGACGCAATTATTGCAAGTGCTACAGCTACATACTGTTTAATATTTAATTCATCTCCCAGCGCAGAAGCACAAACGACAGCTACAATTAAAGCCGCTGTATTTCTAACCGCTAACACCAATGAAGCATAACCGTCTTTGACAGCTATAAATAAAATCCCTACCAATATAGTTGTTAAGACTCCTGTAAATAGTGCTGAAGAAGCACCAGGATCAGATATTCTATCTACCCTCCCATACCCCAGCCACCAATACCCCAAATAAAGTATAAAGCTAGTAATTGATAGCCCTAAAGCTTGATATGCTATACCATCCTCAGAACCTAGACCAAGCTTAAAAGATAGTCTGCTTGTAATTGTCCTAACTCCTAACAAAAAACCAGACAACAGCGCGTATTGTATCCAACTCATAGAATTTTAAGTATAAAATATCATTGTAAATTAAGTCAGCGAATTAATAAGCTTAATAACTAACATAATGCTATTTGCGCGGAAATTAATCGATATGCTATTACGCAATAACAACAGATTAACCCGCTCCGTTTTCTAATCTTCTATTATTATTTAGATAAACAATAAATTCATGCTATTTTTATGAGCCGAGAAACTGTAGCAGAGATAATACTCAGAACTTGCGAACGTTACGATAAAATAAAACATCTTCCCCCAGACCGAAAGAAATATTTAATGTCATTATCCGAGGAAGATTTTAAAAAGCTGTTCTGGGAACAGAAGAAATAATTGCGAGAAAAACAACACCCTGTAAATTATTTATCTACAGGGTGTTGTTTTTGTCATTTCTTACATATTGTATCCAAGACATAGATTTTCAAGTATAAAATATTCTATATTTTAACTAA
The DNA here is from genome assembly GCA_038525335.1 of Cyanobacteria bacterium J06621_15. Lineage (GTDB taxonomy): Bacteria > Cyanobacteriota > Cyanobacteriia > Cyanobacteriales > Nostocaceae > Rivularia. The sequence goes on from JBCBHT010000259.1 coordinate 1,305, forward strand.
ATCAGCGAATCAATATAAATAATAACTAACGTCATGCTATGCATTATTAATAGAACTCTCAACGAGGGAATAAGCCCCCCTGCGTTTCTGCTGCCGCGTGAGGTTACTTTTCACCCGTCGGACAGTCAAGCCCAGCAACAGGTTTATTTCTGCAATTGGGATATCCCATCAAACAAAGTTACCGAGATAGGCAGCGAAGTATTTTTTGATGAGATGATTAGCTCTGCTTACGAAGAGGTTTTATTTTATATTCATGGGACGTTAACACCCCCCGAAGGTGGTTTAGACACTGCCAAAAGATTTCAAGAATTGTTTGATCAAGAATTTCCCGAATCAGTTGAGGTTATCCCTTGGCTATGGGCTACTCACCCCGACGGCAACCCACTTGAAAAATATTTTGACGACAAGGTTACAGCAGAAGCATCAGGAATAGCCTTTGCACGCGCTTTATTACTTCTAGAAGATTACAAAAAGAAGTTTTTACAAGATCATCCCGAAAGTTGGCTGAAGAAAGTTAATATTTTCGCTTACTCTATGGGCAATCGTGTTTTTAGAGCGACCGTTAGAGATTTACGCAATATTTTTGATATTGACGAAATCCCCTTCCTATTCAAACAAGTGTTTTTATGCGCTGCGGATATTCCTAATGAGTCTCTACACGTTGATGATAATAGAGGTGGTCAATTAATCCCCTATACCTGCGATTGGGTTATTTGCTACTACGCTCGTGATGATATTCCGCTAATTGCGTCCGGAGTAATCAACGGGTTAAAGAGTCGTATGTTAGGACTTACCGGAGTCGAAGACATTAGCCAAACCCTTGATAATGTCTTTCAAGCCGATTGCAGCAGTTTTAACGGTGATTTTGACCTTACCGGACACGGCTATTTTCTCAGCAAGGATGGGGATATTTCACCAGTCTTTTATCATGTGTTTCAAGCCATTGCAAATAACAATGTCCCAACAGGTAATCAAGATGTAGGCGACGGAAATATAGTTTTACCTTTGCTATCAACCTCAAGATTTCAAGTCAATAAAATTTCTTAAGCTTGTCTCCGGTGACAAGGAAAACAACTAAGTAACCCTGCCGTGCCGTGAGGGTTGCTTTTTTGTGCCTGCTAGGATGCTGGATCTTCAGCCCTCGGTTGTAAAAATCAAGATAATCAAGCAAAATCAAAAATCACGCAAAAACAACGGTTTCAAGCATTGAACACATACCGAAAGAATAAGATTTATCTTTATCTATCGTTGTGTGTTCTAGGGCTGAAAACCTTATTATTTCGTTGTTTTGAGGTTGAGATTTTCAGCAGTCGCAGCAACTTTTTAGCGGGTTTTAGGGCTTGAGAATGGGGGATTGGGCATTGGGAATTGAGCATTGGACGCGATCGCACTCCCTAAACATCAAAATAAGGATTTATTACCTTTCAACTCACAAAAATTTCCAATAATTCTAACCTTCACCTTGATAAAACAAGGAAGGTTATCGTGCTGCTAACCCCGCAGCTTGGACAACACTTTTTAAAATACGAAAAAATAAAAAGTCAGTTGAAATATTTAATTGTGAAGTAGCTACTGCCAACGTTGGACTTAAATTTAATGCACCAAAATACTTAAAACGAAAAAGAAAAATTACATCAGGTCGAAAACAATTTTGATAGATAACCTCTATCGGGGTTTTTGAGAAATTAATAAATATCCCTTTTGAGGATATCGCGTCTTTTTACAGACACTTCCAGAGCGCTTTGCTGACTGGCTTTCCTGCACGATGAAAACAGCCGCGTAATGCGTGAAGCCTCCACTGAGCCTGTCTCGTCTTGTTCCTTTCCAAAGGGATAAAAGATTTGATTAGGCTAACTTTTAACGTCTGCACTGACGGTTTTCTATAGTGGGTTGTCTCCCCTGCATTATTTCTAGGTTCCTGTTTCCAGGTACGCCCGGTCTAGTCAGCCCGCACTAGCAGCCAATAATCATTATAGCGTTATACATAGCAATGTCAACTGATTGCGTATAAAAATTGCTGATTTTTATACGTACCATCTACTAACGATTGAACCAATATGTATTCTTAATAGAAATATTGTGTTGACTGCTTATCATGTGTAAACAGGTTATTAACTCATAGTTAAAGATTGAGACTTATACTATTGTCCTTGCTTTAACTTCAGCAAGGGCTTTTACCACATTGAATAAGTCTTACAGTCAAACGCCGGTATTATAGTTGCCAATACTTAAGCCATAAGAGAACAGTGGAGCAATAGCCGATTTCACCCAAAATGTAAATCAACTCACCAATAATACTAGCCTTGTACTTGCCCGTAATAAAAAATATACTCAGGAAACATTATTTCTAAATAGTTAAATTAAAAACAAATCAAATAATATTTAAACTTAAAAAATAAGTTTTTATGGTGACAATAAATGTTGCTACATAAGTTTAAGATAAAAGATAGGAATTTCAAATGATATAGAACACCCTCTTTATTATGAATATCATCAAATTCATCAATGAAATTTTACTAGAACTTAACATATCAAAAATAAAAAAAAATTCAACAAATTAGTACACAGCTTGTAATAGCATTTAAAATATAACATCGATATTCAGTTTATATTAATTCTGTTTCTGAATTTATCTGCAAAATATCAGCAAAAATATTTCTAGTGAAATAGATGAATAATAAACAAGAAAACCAGCAACTAATTCAGCGTAAAAAGATAAAAGAATGTTTGTCTTGGGTTAGCATTCCTCCTGCAAGACATACTATATTAGCAGGTGGATTATTATTACTATTTACTATTTTTGGTAGCTTTCTGAATTGGGAAGGTGAAAGAATTGCTAGAGATTGGTATAGTGGCACAGAATATTTTCAAGTAAAAAGTAAAACAGAGCCAGAGACTAAAGTTAACTCAGAAGAAGCAATAAATGTTTATCTAAATGCTTTTAAAACAAGTACTTCTGCTGAAAAAAAGAGAATTATACAACAATTAGAAATAATAGAATTAAACGCAAAAAATCATGTTAGTATAACTTTATATTTCTACACAAGAATTTTTACTGAAATCACTGTAGCTTCTGTATCAGGTATTATTGCTGCAATATGCTTATTCTATATTAGTCGAATAGGATGGGATAAAGCTAATAACTATATTATTAATATATTTGTAGTAACAACTGGAGTCACAGTATTTGTCGGGTCTTTACCCATAGTTTTTCAACAAGAACAAAACATACAAGACAATACTAAACTATATCTTAATTATATTAATCTCAAAAATAAAATTCTCACTTCACTAGCCACTCAAAAAAACCAAAAAGAAGAAACGATAGAATTATCTCAAATAATTCTTAATACTGAGAAAGAACTTAAAGAACTTAATAGGATATCTATTGGATTTGATACTACAGCTATCCCTAAAAACCCAGATATTATTAATTCACTAACTAATAGTGGTACTACTACAAACTAAATGACCGAAGACAATCAAAATCTAATTCCAAGCTTTCACCCTAACTTGCCCCGCGAGTGTGGGGTTAAATGGTGTGTACGATGCGATTCCCATTCCCCACATCTTTAAATTAACACAGACGAACTTTGAAGTATTTGACCAATCAAACAAGTTTGATATCTAAGTATGTAGATGTTCGCGTTGAAAATTTAAAAGTAAAAAACCTTAAAGTGGTGTGGATGGTAAGGCAGAAAACCCAATTAACTAGCATTTAAGCACTGTAAATTTACAGTGCTTTTATTTTGCTGATTTAATTGTATGACATATAGCCGCGATAATCTACGTGTCGAGCTACCGTAATTATAGGTGATCGAATAAGTGACTAAGAAACGTCAAAAGTCTTTATTGACAAAAGCTTAAACGTTATCGAGTAGTTATATTTAAGAGGATATATGTTTACTGAAGCGGATATTGCAGAATTAAATAAACGATTTGAGAATGTAGACGTTGTAGATATTTTAGCTTGGTGTAACAATTCAGTTGAAAATTTAATACAGGTAAGCTCTTTCTCTGTTGAAGGGCTGGTAATAATAGACATTTTTCAAACTCAGTTATCTTGTTTAGTCCCGGTAATGTTTATAGATACGCTGTTTCATTTTAAAGAAACGCTGCAAAATGTTGAAGCAAACAAAAGATTTTACCTGTTGGATTTGAGAGTTTTTAAACCTTTGGTAGCAAATAATAATGATGAATTTGTAGAAAAGTATGGTGACTTGTGGAAGACCGACCCGGATAAATTTCACCAGTTAACAAAGATTGATCCGTTGAGACGGGGACTTGATCAATTACAAGCAGATGCTTGGATAAGTGGAAGAAGGCGATCACAGTCAAAAAAACGTGAAAATATGCCAATATTTGAGCATGATTGTAAGAAGCGCTTAAAAATAAACCCCCTTGCGACGTGGAGTAGGGAGCAGGTTTGGGAATACGCGAAAGATAGAAATTTGCTTTATAATCCGCTGTACGATAAAGGGTATGCCAGTATAGGGGATGAGCCGTTAACAACTCCGATTGAAGATGGGGAAGGGGAACGGGCAGGACGTTGGCGGGGAAGTGATAAAAATGAATGTGGAATGCATGAATAATTAATGTTAATTAACTTGTAACAATTTCAAATTTAAATCAATTCCCGCAGCTTGACCGCTATCAACTAACTCGGTAAAGTTCCAATCGATATCAGTAATAACAAAGTTACCCCAATTAAAATTTGCAAAGCTAAAAGGATAGCCGCTTTTTCTATTCTCCTGATTTGAATCATTAGCCAACCCTAAGAACTTTTGAAGTATAGCCATAGGAGAATTAGGGGAGCGGTTATAGTCGCTTTTAAGCCTTAAGCTAAGGTCAGCATGAATCAGAGCATCCCCGTGTGATTGGATGACCGGAAAGCCTTTAACTTTAGGCGTGACAGAATAATTATATTTAATATTAAAGCGGTTGCTTAAGACTTCATACTTAAAAAATATATCTCCAAATCTTCCAGGTAATGGGGATGCCATATAAACTTTACCTATATTTTTAAAATTAAATCGTACAGTTTACCGTCTTTAATTTCCACTCGTTTTATTACTTTCTCGAAAATATCCATACGTTCTTTTTCTGTTATGTAATGCCAGTAATTCTTATTTACAAGTTGGTGATTTGACATTACATGAAGCGCTTCTTTATTTCTTTCAAACTCGTACCCTAATTTTTTTTGTTGCTCGTCAATCTCAGATTCTAAAGCATCAATAGCTTTTATGATGCTTGGGTGAGTTCGTATTTTTTCAATTTTTTTAAGTTCTGTAACCTGCTTGCGAATTATTTTGACTTCTTCCGGTTCCGGGTAAATAGTGCCTCGTCTTGACTCTTTAAGAAGCGCTTGTACTTCTTTCATTTTCTCAATCAAAATGTCTATTACGTCTTCTTCTATCATTCGTAAGTTAGCGCTTTTTTTGTTGCTGCAAAGGTGCTTTGCTTCGTCTCTCTTTCGACAGCGAACTTTTTCAACTCCTCCACCAACCGCGCTAACGTTAGTTCGATGACGAAACATAGAACTACCACAGACACCACAATAAAGCAAACCTTTTAATGCATAAGGTTCACCCATACTATGTTTACGGGAATTAACACCCCATTTTTTACGACCTTTTTCCAAGGTATTAACAATTTGTTGACTTTCTTCCGGGGTAATTAAAGGCTGGTGAGTGTTGTAACGGATATCCGCGTTATCTTCATCGGTCGCATTGTATCTTGTATGCCCCTGTAGTAATGGGTTAAGAATCCACGATCGCAATCCGGTTACGCTCCATTCAAGTCCATGCTCATCATGTATGGCTTTTATGGTTTTTCTAAGATTCCCAACCTCAAGATATTTATCGATAATAAATCTTGCAATATCCCATTCTTTTGGGTGGGGGATAAATTTTTTGTCCTCATCAACGGTGTAGCCAAAAGCAATATTTCCCCATGCTGCACCCTGCTCTCTCTTCTTTCTGTAGCCTGCTTTTATTCGAGAGCTATAGACACTATTATTAATTTCAGCTAATTTAATAATTTCCTCTACTTGTACATCATCTCTAGTTAGCTCAATGTTTGCTTTTTTTTGGGAAAGTTGTTCGTGAATTCTTCTAAAATTAGTAATACTGCCAACGTGGCTAACATCAGCCAGTAGCAATATATCTTTGACCCCGATTCTTTTTATTACTTGCTTGAGTTGGGATTGCTTATCGAAGACTTCAGAATAAATCTCATCAGCCCCATTAACTCTCATATCTTCATCTAAAAGATGTTTTTCTTCTGGATTATCGGGGTTAAAACGGTAATATCCAAAAATCATAGCTTCAGCGATGGGTAGGGGTATAAACAAACAGATGCACTTAAAATAATACAGCGCTGATTTTGTTTTAGCAATAAATATAGAACATAAAATAATACATCTTTTAGGGTTCATTTCAACTTCTTCATATCAAGAAAATCTTATAGATAGTATTTAACAAGAACATATCAAATAATCTTGATGTGGGTGTGATTAGTATTCTGTGGTTGTTGTGACTAACATCACAATTTGTTACCTCATGAGAAGAAGGATTGAAATCCGACTATGGATAGAGATCAAAAAAACCGTCACGATGACGGTTTTTTTTGCAGAACAAATATTTATACTGAATGACACCTATGATACAAACTGAGCGTTGTTTTTCTTTTACAAAAACGATAATCTACCAGTATTATAGATAACCAACGATGCAGCGGATGGTGAATTATGTCCGATTTTAAAGTAAAAAGGGTCTTATCGTCATAGGAGATGTATATAAATGAACTTGTTTCCCATTTCAGAAGCGGTTGAGCAGTCTTGTATCAATTATGCTACTAGGTTTTTGTACGGTGACGTAAAAGACAAGGTACTTGAGATAATAAACACTGCCGACCACAGTAAAAGGGAAGAAGTATTACACCATTTAACAGTGATTACAAAAGCAGAATGTAATCTTATAGATTGCGTAAACAAATAGCTATATAACAAACCTCTATTAGTGTTCCTTATTTGATTTGACGTGTTATTTTTTTTTGGGTGCATTTGCGTCAATTATGTTTAATCTTCTGGAATCTGCTTTAGGGTCACAGCCCACAATCATAATTCTTTGACCCATCTCAGCCATAGCTGCAAGAGTATTCTGAGATGTGGTGGACTTACCGATACCACCTTTACCGTAGAACAGTATTTCTAGAATATATCGAAGTCTTACTAATAAAGCTTTTCAATTATTTGGTTGAACTTCCACACTATTTTTTCCCTAAATAAATTATTTTAAATAAATCATATTTCAATGAAAATAACTAATGATAATTGCTTTGTCTACACTAATTATTCACTTAAAATAAATGCAAATAAAAATATGATTTATAATATACAAAAAAAGAGTATACAACCTATATATCTCTGTTGTTATAAGCAAATTAAAAAGTAGGCTATAAATGCCTACTGTTAGAAAAATAGTAAAAGATAAAAGTTAATTACGTTATTTGATTCAACTTATATCTAGCTAATTCAGTTTCTAATTCGGTTATGCGTTTTTTGAGACATAAGACTTCATCTTTTAAATTATCAACTTCGTTATTATTATCAGTAGTTTTTTTAAAGGCTTTACGTCGATTCTCTAAACCAAACCATCTTTGATACACTTTTGTATGAATATCTACAGAATGACCTAAATTATCAGATGCTGCTTTAATCGGAACTCCTTGTAAATGCGCTCGAATTGCACAAGCATGTCTTAAATCATATGGTGTAAATTGTAGTCCTATATTAGAGAAAAATTTGGAAAGATTAGTTACCATTCCAGCTAAAGCAGACGGTGTGATTTCTCTATCCACATAATCTTTCAAAAGATGAATATTTTCCGGATTTTTGATATCAAAAAGTTCAATCCATTCTGACATAAAAGGAAATACTTCTCTGTATCCAGTTTTATTCGATTCGTGAACTTTAAAAGTACTATGTTCGTTATCAGATGAAATCAACCAGTTTAAATCAGGTTGATTCATTATTTCTCTGGGTCGCAATCCATAAACAGCAATTAAACCGTATAGTAGTTTGTAAATTTTATTGCTTTTAATACTTTTAGGCTTAACCGCTTTGATTTTTTGTAAATGCAAATCGAAACAATAATATCCCATCGTGATATCCTTATCAGATGGGATATTGCGTTTATTTTTTTCTATCTTTAATTTCAAAACCTTAAAATCAGTTTTTAGATTAAACTTTTTAGCAATAATATATCCTAGTTTGATTGCATGTTCTCTAGTATGAGGAGTTTTGGAAGTTAAAATGCAATTTACTAAATTTTCCGAATTGATTGGTATATCTTGCAAAAAATGTCTTCTGTAACACCTGATAACACCTTGATAAGTATTTTCGCTCTTTAAATTACGCTTCCGAGTTGAAAAATAAAAGCTTTCAAATTGCTCGTAAAATTCTCTAAAAGTAATGCTTTCTTTCTTATAAGCTTTAATTCCTAAATATTTATCAGTCCATGTAAAAGTCTGACGAGCAATTAACTTTCCTAATTCCTGTGCTTCTTCTTCAGCAGTTTTCAGTCCGTCGAAACTAGCTGGTATACCCAGACTTATGGTGTATTGCTTTCTATGTTTTCCTTTAGGGTGTACATCTCTAGGTTTTAAGGGTAGGGTAGCACGTAGCTGAATAGTTCCTTTTCTTGAATGAATACTTACCTTCGTTTTCCCGATTTTTAATCGTTGGTTTACTTCTACTATTTCTTGTTCAAGCTTCATTTGCAAATGCTTTTGGGTTGCTTTAGCCACTTTTTGTCTTCCTGCAAAACTTCCATCACTGGTAGTTGGTGCTTCAAAATCGCTGAAAACTTCACCCTGTATATCTTCCATTTTTTACACTAAAAGTACACTTATCTCTATGCCGTTTACTCCGAACAATTGATAAACTTAAACTGTTACAGATAAACATATCACGAGATATATACTTTTAGTTAGCAAATGCTGTAGAACGCTATCTGTCTGATATTTTCGTCAGTCATTGTTTTCTCCTGCAATTAATTGTTTGCTAAGTGGGTGCAGTGCTTCTTTTTAATTATCACTCTTGTAGAGAGAGTGACTCGCTTATAGAACGTGGCAGGTGGCGCACGCTCTACAACTATTTGCTGTAGACTCATAATTGATTGTTAGTTGTTATTTGATAGTTGTTAGTTGATAGTTGATAGTTGTTAGTTGTTAGTTGATAGTTGATAGTTGTTAGTTGATAGTTG
>JBCBHT010000260.1:0-10528 GCA_038525335.1 Cyanobacteria bacterium J06621_15
CGATTTTCTCATAGCACGAAGGGAGTAAATTACTCTAAACAGACCATGTAGTTCTTTTGTTCGCATTGAAAGGGCTGACCCTTAAAACCCATCAAAATTAATGTGGTGAAGTACTAGAAACTCTAGCGTGTCGGGTTTTCTAGTTAATTGTCGGGAGACGTAGCAGTGCTACGTCTCTACATCACGTCCGTAAAAACAAACTAGCCATATTTATTGTGGTCGAATACTAGCTGCACAATTCGTCTGCTAATAGCGAAGCAACAAATCTTAACTGAATCTTAAACGTTTTTTTCTGGAATACTATACTAAATAATTGTATGTTCACCAAGAATTAGTGTGTTTCCTAAATTTCGTTTCCAAGCAATAGTGTTTTTTATCGTGGTCAAAAATAGCTAGGTTCAGAAAATAATGATTAGTAAATTCCTCGCATCGCAGCTTCGTCAGCCTTCTGGATGGTTTGGTAAGCAAGTTATTTCTAGAGTATTAAATAAGGATAATGTTGCTATGAATAAACTTGCGCTGAGAATGTTGAATTTAGAATCCGCAGATGAGCATGTTTTAGAATTAGGTTTTGGTGGAGGTTATTTACTAAAGAATATTCTTAAAAAGCCAGGAGTAAAAACTGTTGCGGGTATAGACATTTCTCCGGAAATGGTTGATTTTTGTAGAAAACGTTTTGCTTCCGACATAAAAAGAGGTAAGTTAAAATTAAAATGTAGCAGTACAGTAGATAAAGAGTCTTTTGACCATAGTTTTACTAAAATAGCTTCGGTTAATACTATTTATTTCTGGTCGGATGTAAAACAAACTTTAACTCAACTGCATCAAATTCTTGAAGAAAAAGGGTCATTAGTTATTTGTTTTAATTGCAAAGAATTTCTGCAAAAAACAACTCTTCCAAAACATGGTTTTCAGGTTTACGATAACGAAGAAGTAAAATTTTTGATGCAAGATGTAGGTTTTAAGAATATTAAGTGGATTATGAATTCTGAACCCAAAGAACAATTTATCTGTATAGCTGGGGAAAAATAGAGGAAAACAATTACTTTTACCTTTATAATCAATTAAACCTCTGTTTTCCACAGAGGTTTTAGTTATTTGTGAGGCTCAGTTCTCATTCACGGTAAAAATAACTTCATTAAATTCATCTAATTTTAGAATGAATTTACAGTCTTTCGACTAACTATAGGAATCCTATAATAAGCAACTATCAAGTTGAGAATAAATTTCATTTTTATCTAAGTTACGACCAATGAAAACTAATTGATTTTGACGATTTCTATTAGACCATTCATCAGCATCGAGTTGATAACGAGGACCGCTAAGTTGAAAAATATGTCGTAGTTCGCTATCGCTGAACCAGAGGATACCTTTAGCTCTAAACACATTTTCTGGCATTTCTTCATTTAGGAAATTCTCGAATTTATGCACATCAAAAGGTTTATCGCTCTGGAAAGAAATGGAAACAAATCCATCGTTTTCTAAATGATTTGAGTGATGATGATGGTCATGATGGTCATGATGGTCATGATGGTCGTGATGGTCGTGGTGGTCGTGATGGTCGTGGTGGTCGTGGTGGTCGTGGTGGTCGTGGTGGTTGTGGTGGTCGTGGTGGTCGTGGTGGTTGTGGTGGTCGTGGTGGTGATGATGTTCGTGACTATCTTCCTCAATCAAGGAAGAATATTCATCTTTAGGAGTCAAGTCCACATCTAAAATTAATGGTAAAGCAACCTTACCGTAGGAAGTGCGGAGAATTTTCGCACCAGCTTTAGTTTCCTTAATAAAACTTTCTAGTTCTACTAATTTTTCTTCACCAACTAAATCAGTTTTGTTGAGGAGGATTACATCACCATAAGTTATTTGTTTTAAAGCAGCTTCACTTTGGAAATGTTCCCTATTGAAAGTTTCTGCGTCAATAAGAGTTAGTATGGAATCAATATTGGTTAAATGCTTGAGTTCCGTACCCAAAAAAGTTAAAACAATTGGTAATGGGTCAGCAACACCTGTAGTTTCTATGACCATATAGTCAACGCGATCATCTCTTTCTAAAATTCGATAAACCGCATCAACTAATCCATCATTGATAGTACAACAAATACAGCCGTTACTCAGTTCCATCATGTCATCGTCTGTAGAAATGAGTAACTGGCTATCAATATTAATATCACCGAATTCATTTACAAGTACGGCAACTTTCAAATCCTCTTTGTTTTGAAGAATTTGATTGAGTAATGTGGTTTTACCACTACCTAAAAATCCGGTAATAATAGTAACAGGCATTCCTCGCTTAGGAATATCGGGGATAATATCAGATTTGGGTGCAGTTAGTTGAGTCATAATTTCTCCTTGTATTTGTTACTAAGTTGTAACTAAGATTTGATTTTTGTCAGATTTTTTAAACGTAAAACTAATTCTTTATGGTCGAAGCAGTTCCTGTGTAAAACCCCATCCAATTACCTTTCTCTCCCTCACTCCCTCACTCCCTCCCTCTTTATTGGTGCTGGAATTCGTGCTAATATTCCTTTTTGTAAAACTTCTGGTCGTTCATTTCGTGGAACTATACCATTAGTGCTAGCACGATATTTCTCGCACAATTTTAATATATCTGCTGCGCTTTCTAATGGTGGTAAATCACCAAACATTAAACTAGTTTTGTTTGGAGCAGTTAACGCTATAGCACAAGGTCTTTTACAAGCACTTAAACATTCCACTTCTGCAATGACAAACTCAGATTTTAACGACCATTGTTGATGCAATTCTAGTAACTTACTTGATAAATGTTTACCACCTCTTTCGCCCATATAATCGCGTTGTGTAGGTGAAAAAGAACAGGATTTACAAACAAATAATGTGTGAGAAGCCATATTAGATACAAGTTAATAGCAGATAATAAAAAACACTATTTATTCTGCTTGAGCAAATTAATATCTGTAAACTCAATTTCAGCAATAGATTTATGAATTTTGTATTGTTGTACGGGATTAGTCATTATATTTATTACCGTTTCAATTGGTGGACACCCAGGTTCGGTACATTGTAGTTGACTTAGAGAAATAGAAATTTCATCATCAATTTCCAAAAATTGATACATCCATTGTTTAATTTGCTTAGTTTTCTCAGAACTCGCTTTTTGAGATTGTTTCCCCAAAGAAAAACCCATATATTTAATGACCATTATAAATAGCTGAAATTAACTCTAAATAGTTGTATTTAAAGCAATAACCGATTGCAAATGAGTAATTGTTTCATTGATTGATAGCGCTCCTATATCTCCAGCTTTTCGGGTACGCACGCTTAAACTTTGGTTTTCCATCTCTCGTTTTCCAACTACAGCAACTACAGGAATCTTTTCTAATTCCGCATTACGAATTTGTTTACCTAATCTTTCTCCACTACCATCAACTTCTACTCTTAATCCTTCTTTATGCAATTCCTCCGCTACGGATTCCGCATATTCTCGTACTTCATCGCTGACTGGTAATAATCTACATTGAATTGGAGCTAACCACAAAGGAAAATCACCAGCATAGTTCTCAATTAAAATTCCAAAAAAACGTTCTATCGAACCGAAAATAGCTCGATGAATCATAATTGGTCGTTTTTTAGTATCGTCGTCAGCAACATACTGCATATCAAACCTTTCAGGTAAATTAAAATCTACCTGAATCGTCGAACATTGCCACAAACGACCAATCGCATCTTGAATTTTTATATCTATTTTTGGCCCATAAAAAGCACCACCACCTTCATCGACAATATAGTTCCAACCTTTATTATCTAATGCTTCTTTTAAAGCCGCAGTAGCTAAATCCCAAACTTCATCTGTCCCTACTGATTTACTAGGACGAGTAGAAAGATTTATTTCGTAATTATTAAAGCCAAAATCAGATAAAATCCGTTCGGTAAGATTCAATACTCCTAAAATTTCATCAGCGATTTGATTGGGTAAACAAAAGATATGAGCATCATCTTGAGTAAACCCACGCACCCGCATCAAACCATGTAGCGCTCCAGAACGTTCGTAACGATAAACTGTTCCTAATTCCGCCCATCTGAGCGGTAATTCTCGATAGGAATGCAGCTTATTTTTATAAGTCAGTACGTGAAAAGGACAATTCATCGGCTTAATTTGATAAGCTTGTTTTTCCACTTCCATCGAGTCGAACATATTTTCATTATAAAAATCGTAATGACCCGATGTTTTCCATAAATCTAAATTAGCGATATGAGGTGTATATAGTAATTTATAACCAGATTCTATGTGGGATTTGCGCCAATAATCTTCAATTATGTGGCGAATTGCTGCACCTTTTGGATGCCAAAATACTAACCCTCCACCAGCATCTTCTTGAATGCTAAATAAATCTAATTGCTGACCTAATTTTCTATGGTCGCGTTTTAATGCTTCTTCTCTTTGTTTTAAATAACTTTGTAATTCTTCTGGAGTTTCCCAAGCTGTACCGTAAATACGCTGTAACATCGGCTTGGTTTCATCACCTTGCCAATACGCACCCGCAACGCTTAATAATGCAAAGGCTTTTTTATTAATTTCTCTAGTAAAATTTACGTGGGGTCCCGCACATAAATCCCACCAATAACTATTAGCTTTATCAGGTTTTGTATTATTTATATCATCTACAGAAAGCAATGATGATTCTCTATTACCAGCATCAGGACTACCAATAAAATAACGACTAATTATTTCTTGGTCAGGAATTCTTTCTAATATTTCTAACTTATATGGTTCATTTAAAGCTGTAATTTCTTGTTTTATTTCTTCCCTTCCTACCTCTTCACGAATAATAGGTAAATTTGCTTTAATTATTCGCCGCATTTCGGTTTCAATTTTACCTAAATCATCGGTCGTAATGCTTACGGGACAATCGAAATCGTAGTAGAAACCCGTGTCTGTAACTGGTCCAATTGCAACTTTTGTCCCCGGAAACAGCTTTTGTACAGCCATAGCCATGACATGAGCGCAAGTATGACGAATCCGCTCAAGCTTCTGGGCATCTTTTTCTTGTAAGCCTTCCTGAGATTGGGATAATGAACTGACCATATACAATTAGAATGAGAATCGTTATCATAATAGCGTAAAAATTTGGTTTGATGTCAAGACTTGTTTGGGTAGTAACAAAAATAAACCATTATCATCAACAGCTATAATTAAGTTGTAAAACCTCGCGTGCGTCAATATTTGTGACTAAAGCTAAGGAAAACGATATTTGTCAAACCCAGTGTTTTAACTCGGAGTTAGTCCAAGAGGTTGGTGAGGCACTGCCTGGAGATGATACTATCGAAAATGCTCAAATTCTTTTTAGTGCTTTAGCTGATAAATCGCGCTTAAAGATTCTTCATGCTCTGAGTAATGGTGGAGAACTTTGCGTATGTGATGTAGCTTCTATGCTCGATGTCAAAGTTGCATCTGCTTCTCATCACTTACGGAAACTACGCGACCTCAAAATTTTAAAGTATAGAAATGATGGCAAGCTTGCTTACTATTCTCTTAAAGACCAGCGTGTGGCAGAAGTTCTTTACTATACATTAAAGCAACTTGCTGAGTAAGTCATTCTAAGCAACATTAGAATGAACTTTTTTTGTGATACCATTCTAATGTTCGTTTGAATATTAGAATAATTGAATCATAGGAAAACCATGAGTGATAACTGCTGTCAAAACAAAGGTTCTGAACTAACGAAGCTGAAAAAACAGCAAGCTAATGTTCTATGGATAGTTTTGTTCATTAACCTGGTGATGTTCTTCGTCGAGTTTGGAGCAGGTATTCGTGCGGATTCGATATCTTTGACTGGAGACTCTCTGGATATGCTAGGTGATACCCTGGTTTACGCAAGTAGTTTGTATGTGATTAATAAGGGTAGTAAAGCTCAAGCTGGTTCTGCATTTTTGAAGGGAGTCATCATGTTTGTGTTTGCAATTGCAGTTTTTGCTAGAGCAATCTATCAATTCTATAAAGGTGTATCTCCGGAAGCAACAATTATGAGTGGGATTGGATTGATAGCGTTATTTGCTAATCTAGTCTGTTTGGTGTTATTAGCTAGACATAGAAGGGATAATCTGAATATGTCTTCTGTGTGGTTGTGTTCGAGAAATGACATTATTGCCAATATCTCTGTTCTTGTAGCAGCAGGATTAGTCTTTCTCACAGGCTCGATACTTCCTGATTTATTGGTCGGTTTGTTGTTAACGTTTGTATTTGCAAAGTCAGCAGGGAAAGTACTTTCACAGTCTTGGAGAGCTTTGACTTAGATGCTGTTTTTTATGAATACTTATAAAAAGGCTCGTAGTTGCGCTTTAGCGCTCCTCTCGTTGTGTTAAGCGCTAAAGCGCAACTACAAACATATATAAAAATTGGTAGAAACATTCCTGTATAATACATATGCTCTACCAGTGATTCCAAAATTTTAATGGATGAAAACAGATACAATTTTCTACACGCTGCTACAAAATCTCCCCAGCGTACTATTTGAAATACTGCAACAGTCTCCCACTCAAGCTTTACACTATGAATTTTCCTCTGTGGAGATAAAAGAGCTTGCTCGACGGATTGATGGTTTATTTATACCCAAGCCCGAATATCCCCAAGACCCAATTTACTTTGTAGAAGTACAATATCAGAATGATGATAATTTATACTGGCGATTGATTACCGAAGCGTTTGTTTATTTAAATCAATATAGACCAGATAAAACTTGGAAAGCAGTAGTTTTATGGGCGAAACGTAGCCTTGACCCAGGTATCCCGATTGCGTATCAAACATCACTATCCGATAGGCAAATACAAGTAATATATCTCGACGAATTAGCAGATACTTCTTCTTCAATCGGGTTGGGGATTATTGGATTGGTAGTTGCTCCGGAAGGTGAAGCGGATTTATGTTGCTAGAAATTTAATCGGACAAGTCCAACAAGCAGATGTCAGCAACCGTCGGCAGCTTTTAGAATTGGTAGAAAGGATGTTGGTTTATAAATTCTCCAATAAAAGTAGACAGGAGTTAGAAGCAATGTTTGGATTAACCGAATGGCGAAAAACTAGATTTTATCAGGAAGTTGAGCAAGAGGTTGAACAAAGAACAAAATTTAAAACAATCACCCGGATGTCAAATATGGGTTTTAGTGTCGAACAAATTGCTCAAGCACTTGATTTAAAAGTTGAAGTTGTCAGAAAAGCTATTGAAAGACAAAGTGGGGGAGAATCTTAATCGCGATGTTTGGAATAAAAGAGTGGCAACAAACTAAATTTTATCAGGAAGTTGAGCTAGAGACAAAGCTTGAAATAGCCCTTCGTTTATTAAAAATGGGTTTGGATTTTAGTGTAGAACAAATTGCTCAAGCACTTGATTTAGAAGTTGAAGTTGTCAGAAAAGCTATTGAAAAACAAAGTGGGAGAGAATTTTGATAATAGTAATGTTAAAAGCTATATTTTTCAACAAAAGTAATTGTTAATGATGAAAACTTTTACTGCGATAGTCGAGCGAGATTCTGAAACTAGTCTTTACGTTGTTTATGTACCCGGTTTTCCCGGAGCGCATTCTCAGGGAGAAACTTTGGACGAATTGCAGGAGAATCTCCGTGAAGTAATTGAGATGCTATTGGAAGATTAAGTAACTCAAAAATTGCGATTATCGCTCGTCATAACAATAGAATTATCAATCTTCAACCAAAACCAACCCCACGATTACCTTTAGACCAAATTAACACTTCACCATTTTGACCCCCAGCAGCAATTTTATTACCTTGGGGATGCCATGCTACACAAGAAAACCCGTTTTTAGCACCCTGGAGAACTTGCGCTACTTTTTCCGCTTTTTTCCACAAACAAAGCCAACCGTCAGCACCAGCAGAAGCAAGCATTAAGTTATCGGGTGCAAATTCGATTGCTTCTACAATATTCATGTGATTTTCTAATACAGTCGCACCCCAACCCGAAGATGCATCATCTTGTTTTTCCCAGACTACTATACCTTCTGCGCTAGAAGATGCTAATAATGGCTCTTTTTTAGATGTAGTTACTTTTGACCAAGCTAAATGACGAATTTTGCCCGGAAAACCATGCATTAACCAAGGTTCCGCTTGTTTCGCATTCGCAATAAAATCTGTTTGCAATACACAGATAGTTTTATCGATGTTACCCGAAGCAATGTATCTACCATCAAACGACCAAGCCACAGCAACACTAGCCGATGGTATGCTAAAGAAATACGGGTCTTCATCCCATTCATCAGAACGCCAAATTTTTACACCTTGATAACCAGAAATAGCAAGAAATTTACCATCATGACTCCAGTCAATACTCAGTACTGAAGAGTTATCAAAATTCAAGGTGACAACAATTTCTTGAATGTCTGCATTCCAAACCTGTACGTAACGTCCCAAGCTAAAAGCTAATAAATTTTGGTCGGGACTCCATGCTAATTTATCTATCCAAGCTGGGGCATTTTCTAAAGTCGCAACGAGTTGATAATTAGAAGTATTCCAAATTTTTACTTTACCATCTTGTCCGCCAACTGCTAAAAACTTTCCATCAGTAGAAAAAGCTAATTCATCAATTGAATTATTGGTTACTTCTTGCAAAGTTATTAATTCGTTTTCCACAAAAAATTTTACTTCTCCAGCAGCAGAACTCATTGCTAAACTACTACCATCAGAAGACCAATTTACAGCGGTTATATAATCAGAAAGTGTATTATTCCAATTTAAATCAAAGTCAGTAGATTTTATAGTTTTCATTTGTATTTTAAGAAGAAATAAGAAGTAAGAAGTAAGAGCTTTACCTCACCCCAATAAAGCTCAATTTTATCTCCCCTCTCCTTAATAAGGAGAGGGGCTGGGGGTGAGGTTTTGAGGTATACATAAATAGCTATAACTATTAACCAAAATTAAGCCATACAAGCAAGAAAATCTTTTTTCAACTGAGTTTCATCTAAATTACGACCAATAAAAACTAATTCATTCTTACGTTGTTCACCTTCTTTCCATAAACGGTCTGGTTTCCCATCTAGTAACATATGTACTCCTTGAAAAACAAACCTTTCATCTTCTCCAGCAATATTTAAAATGCCTTTCATCCGGAAAATATCGGGACCTTTGGTTTGTAATAAATTACTTAACCATTGATTTAATTTAATCCCGTCTAATTCACCTTTTTCCACCAAAGCTATCGAATAAACACTTTCATCATGTTCGTGAGCATCTTCTCCTAGAAAATCTGGGTCAACTTCCAAAGCTCTATCTAAATCAAAAGCTTTCACCCCTAAAAGCGCATCCATTTCTAACTCAGAATTGCGAGTACGGTAGATTTTTGCCATTGCATTCATTCCCCGTATTTTACTTTCTAATTCTTCAAGTTGTTCCGGGGTTACTAAATCAGTTTTATTAAGTAAAATTACGTCAGCAAAAGCAATTTGTTCTTGGGCTTCATCCGCATCCCAATGTTGCCAAATATGCTTGGCATCAACTACCGTAACTACAGCATCTAAATTCAATTGTTCCCGCATATCTTCATCTACAAAGAAAGTCTGAATTACAGGTGCGGGGTCTGCTAGTCCAGTAGTTTCAATTACTAAATGGTCAAATTTATTACGGCGCTTCATTAAGTTAGCAATGATGCGAATTAAATCACCGCGAACCGTACAACAAATGCAGCCATTATTCATTTCAAAAATTTCTTCATCAGCATCGATAACCAATTGATTATCAATTCCGACTTCCCCAAATTCATTGACTATCACCGCGACTTTCTTACCATGTTCGTGGGTGAGAATCCGGTTAAGTAAAGTTGTTTTTCCCGCTCCTAAATAACCAGTGAGAACGGTTACGGGGACTGTATCTAGTGTTTGAGCAGTCATCTTTATTCTCCCAGACAATGAAAATCATTATCGTAATATGGTAATGCATTACTTTTAGATAGAAACTAATTTGGATAATAAAATTTGTAATGCTTTACTATATATGATTCTGTTAATCAATTTTTTAATTCCTAATTCATATGATGTCCGGTTAAGCGCTTGTCATTACGAACGCAGCGATAGCGGAGTGAAGTAATCGCAAAGTGTTGAGATTGCGTCGTTTCACTTCGTTCCACTCGCAATGACATATTATAGGTGGTTTGGCGGACATCATATCACTTACGGAAGCATTAACTATTTCTCAACAACCGTAAACCACTCAATGTTACCAACACTGTCGAACCTTCGTGTCCAATTACTCCCAAAGGAAGATTGATACCAGTAGCAAAATTGGCAACTAGTAACAAACCAATGCTGCACAAAGCAAAGATAATGTTTTGTTTGATAACCCTAATTGCACGACGACCAAGACGAATTGTAGCAACTAATTTTTCTAAACGGTCTGCCATTAATACAATATCTGCTGTTTCTAAGGCTATATCGCTACCTGTAGTTCCCATCGCTATTCCCACGGATGCTGTCGCTAGAGCAGGAGCATCATTTATACCGTCTCCGACCATTGCAACTGTTTGATATTGTCTTTTTAAGCGACGAATTACGGTT
>JBCBHT010000261.1:0-10481 GCA_038525335.1 Cyanobacteria bacterium J06621_15
ATCTATACGGCTTCTTGGAAACACCTTTCCGTCCCGTAGAAAACGGAAAAGTCATGTTTGATAAAGCAGCGATTTACTTTCGCGTGAGTTGCTAAGGAACCAATTAAGCCTGCGTTTGGACCTTCAGGAGTTTCAATCGGACATATCCGTCCGTAGTGGGAAGGATGAATATCTCGAACTGCAAAACCAGCACGTTCCCGAGTCAAACCACCAGGACCAAGGGCTGACAGTCTCCGTTTGTGGGTCAGTTCTGCCAAAGGATTGGTTTGGTCCATGAACTGGGATAGCTGGGAGGAACCAAAGAATTCTTTGATTGCTGCTACCAGTGGTTTGGGGTTAACCAAAGACGCGGGAGTCAAGGACTCGGAATCGGATACGGTCATACGTTCGCGGATAATCCGCTCCAAACGGTTCAAACCTACCCTGACCTGGTTTTGTAGCAATTCACCGACACTTCTAACTCGGCGATTTCCTAGGTGGTCAATGTCGTCGATATTACCAATATCGAATTCTAGGTTCATTAAGTAATCTACAGATGCCAAGATATCAGCAGGAGTCAAAACTCTGACTGTATCTGGAATCTGGAGTCGTAATTTCTTGTTGAGCTTGTAGCGTCCGACTCTACCTAAATCGTAACGTTTTGCATCGAAAAAGCGCGAATCTAACAGCTGTTGTCCGCCCATTACTGTGGGAGGTTCACCAGGACGGAGCTTACGATACAATTCCATTAAAGCTTCTTCTTCCGAAAACTCCCCTTCTTTCTCGATGGTTTTCTGGAAGTATTCCGGGTGACGCATTGCGTCGAAAATTTCGTTATTAGTCAGTCCCAAGGCTTTGAGCAGTACTTGAGCCGATAGTTTGCGGGTTTTATCGATTCTGACCCAAACCAAATCATTACGGTCTGTTTCAAACTTTAGCCATGCTCCCCGGTTGGGAATTAAACTAGCAGAATAGGTACGACGACCGTTTTTATCGATTTCAGATTTGTAGTAAACTCCTGGAGACCTAACTATCTGGTTGACAATTACTCGCTCTGCACCGTTAATAATAAAAGTGCCTCGTTCGGTCATCAAAGGCAAGTCACCAATAAATACTTCTTGCTCTTTAATTTCCCCAGTCTCTTTATTTATCAAGCGTGTAGGTACGTACATTTGCACCGCGTATGTACTGTCGCGTCGCTTGGATTCGTCTACACCATATTTAGGTTCTTTAAGCTTGTAGTTTTGCCCTAGGAAATGTAGTTCAAGTTTACCCGTGTAATCTGTGATGGGACTGAAGGAATTAAGCTCTTCTATTAACCCTTCTTCTAAAAACCAACGGAAGCTAGAACGTTGAATTTCAATCAAATCAGGCAACATGAAGCCTGGTTCTGTCATTGAGTCGTAATTCATGCCCATATTAATATCTATAAAGGGGTTAGATGTGTGTTTTGTCTCGTTGCGAAGTTCTCATCACCACCTTGGAAGCCGTAGTGAAGTTTTCCTGGGGATAAATGGAACATAAAAGCCTATGGACGTGTTTCATTAAAAAAATAATCCTCCCTTTTCAAGAAGGTAAAATCCTAAGGCACGTTGATTTTTTGCCTTTTTCTTGCTCGACCACAAGTCCGCTAATTGAATCAGAAGAAACTGCTTCCTTTTAGTCATTTCCCCTCCCTTTTGGCAATTTTACTCAAAGCTTATAATGCCGTCTTCATGTTTTGTCGGTCTGATTACAGCAACCTCTGTGCTGTATATGTGATGATATCCCACTCCTGTTCATGAATTAAATCGCGGCATTAAGAAAGATTTTCACTGATTAAGGCTTTGATTTTGAGACTGGTCGTTACTATCCCGAGCTTGAAAAGCGATTTAATAGTTTTCTATAAATGAAATATTTAGCTGTAATGGGTAAGCTAGTTATAGAAGACGGTACCAGTTCTTGAAGCGGTAATTATCAACTAATTATTTCCGCTTGGGAAACCAGATATATGAAACTGCTTTCATTTGAGCGTTTTTATAGTAATAGCTAATTTGTAAAATTATATTTTCTGCATCACTCAACTATTATGACCCAAGCAAACATAATCGGAGGACAGAATTCTATCATATTTAGCCTCCTCCCAAAGTAGGATTTTAAAATTAGCTTGAAAGATACCAACACTCAAATGACTTTTCATAGCTCCAAGCCAAATAAATCGCAAGCGTTCTTAGTTGTAATCGCAGCAATTGACGATACAGCTTCTCCTCGCAAACTAGCGACTTGTTCCGCAACAAAACGAACGTAGGATGGTTCGTTGCGCTTCTGACCTCGCTTTGGAACCGGAGCTAAAAAAGGACAGTCAGTTTCTATTAAAAGGCGATCGCTTTTGACCATAGCAGCTGATTCCTTGATTGCATGGGCATTTTTGAAAGTAACAGTCCCGCTGAAGCTAATGTAGAAACCTAAGTCCAAAAACCATTGAGTTTCTTCAGGAGTTCCACCCCAGCAGTGCATTACCCCGCGTATTTTATCTCCATAACGCTCGATGAAACTTTCCAAAACCTGTTTCATCTGTAACGCTGCGTCTCTACAGTGGATAATAACTGGCAAGTCAAGCTTTGCTGCTATTTTCAACTGCTCTTCAAGTACTAAAATTTGCTGCTCGGAATTGTCAGCCTTATAAAAATCCAGCCCCATTTCCCCAATAGCAACAATTTTTTCTCCAGAACCAGCCAAAGATTCTATTTGCTTAGCTGTTTGGGATGTCCATTTTTGGGCATCTAAAGGATGCAATCCCACAGCAAAACTAATTTCGGGAAATCGATTAGCTAATGCCTTGATTCCCGAAAATTCTGATGGCTCAACACATGAATGCACCAAACGTACAACACCTGCTTCTTGCCATCGTGAACGCACCGCTTCCAAATCCGGTTGAAATTGGTCAAAGTTAAGATGAACGTGGGTGTCAATCAACTGCATTGATTTTTCCTTTTTTAAAAGTCAGCTATAAATTGTAGTCGCAACTGACTTTATCAACCTAACTAGCTGCTTGAGTAATAGCGTTTAGTTTTTTCGCCAACCGAGATTTTTGTCTCGCTCCATTATTACGATGGAGAACACCACGCTTAACTGCCTTATCTATCTTTTGATAAGCAGCGGACATGCTCTGCAATACTTCTTTCTTTAATTCTTCGTTAGGCTCGGCTTTATATTTATCTAACGCGATAAAATACTTTTTCATCAACGTTCTTAATGCCGACTTATAGGATTTATTACGTAGTCTATTGCGTTCTGCAATCTGAACGCGTTTGAGAGCGGATCTTGAATTTGCCACAGGTATTAAGAAAACTATCTATATATGTACGCACACTAATAGCCTTACTAATATAGCATCCAAATTGTCAATATGAAGGCGCTACAAAAAAAATATTCAGAAAAATTTTATTTTGTGCTAGATGAAAAAATAACCTTTATTTTAAACAGTAATTTGATTGATATTTAAAAAGATTGGGAATTGCGGAAATTGCGGTCTTAGGGGTTTCCCCCATGTAAGCGGAGCTTTCTCACAGAGTGCAAATTTCCAAGACAGGGAATTGGGAATTGGTAATGGGTGATTGGGAATTGGTAATGGGTGATTGGGAATTGGTAATTGGGAATTGGTAAATTAAAAGGGCAATCAGGGAACAAGATGCTCCCACTAAAATTATTTTCTAACAGGACTTCTCCTTGTCTCCCCTCTCATAAAATAAACAACCACTTACTACTTGCTACTCCCTACTCCCTGCAAATCCCCAGTAAGATATATTACTGTTACTCCTTCAACTAGTACTTGCTGATAAAATGCTGCTCAACAACCGCTATCGTTTGCTCAGAAGTTTAGGAAGCGGTGGATTTGGAGAAACTTTTCTAGCAGAAGATACCCAGATACCTTCGGCTCGCCAGTGTGTAATCAAACAGCTAAAAACAATTCAAGATAATCCCCAAACCTATGAATTAGTAAAGCAAAGGTTTGGACGAGAAGCGGCAATATTAGAAGAACTGGGTGATGGGAACTCTCAGATACCGAGATTATATGCTTATTTTAGCGAAGGACAACAGTTTTACCTAGCTCAAGAATACATTCAAGGAAAGACTTTGAGCGAAACTGTTGCAAATAGCGGACGTTTGAGCGAGAAGACAGTACGGGATATATTAATTGCGATTTTAAATGTACTTGATTATGTCCATAGTAAAGGCATTGTTCACCGAGACATCAAACCGGAAAATATTATTATCCGCTCTTCAGATAATCTACCAGTTTTAATAGATTTTGGCGCGGTTCGAGAGACGATGGCTGCACAAATTAATTCTCATGGTGGTGTTACTAGTTCGATTGTCATCGGTACACCAGGATTTATGTCAATGGAACAAGCTGCTGGAAGGGCTGTTTTTGCGAGCGATTTGTATAGTTTGGGATTAGTCGGTATTTATTTATTAACCGCTCAACAACCACAGCAGTTAGAAAGCGACAGCTACAGTGGTGAAATTATTTGGTCGAAAAATGGTATCAGTCATAATCTTGCAGCAGTTTTAGATAAAGCAATTCGCTCCCACATTAGGGAACGTTTTTCTTCTGCAAAAGAAATGCTTGACGCGCTACAATCCCAAGCTACCTTACAAACTACACCAACAATACCATTAACACCATCGGCAGCATCAACAGGTGAAATTACAAAACCCACTCAAACAGGAAGTTGGTTTAAATCGGCGCTAATAGGTAGTTTAGTTGGGGGAGCTACGCTGTTAGCTTTTGCCTTTTTTCAACAACAAAGACAGCAACCACAGATAACCACTGACGAAACATCAAAGCCGACCATAACCCCAAGGGAAACTGCTACAACACCTCCAACACAAGCAGCGGTTTCATTTTATTATCTAGCAGATTCGGCATATAGAGATATTAATAATGCTAATAATCAAATAACAAATTTAAAAAATGCTGGCTTTAATCAAGCAGGTAAATTTTGGGTGCGAGATTACCCAAATTTATCTGGAAAACCATATCATCAAGTTTATACTGCAAAATTTAGCAGTCGTAGCAACTGTATTGATTCATTGAAAAATTACGTTCAACGCAATCAAGACGCTTATTGTGCGTTAGCTAGTGAAAATGCAAATACATCGCCAAATTATTTTTATGGTTCCCAAATAAAAAACTCTAAAACGGATGCTAAAGTATCACCAAGCCAAGCAGTAATTAATTACTACAATACTATTAACAATCGCAATTATACAGCCAGTTGGAATCAACTTACTGCAAAATTTAAAAGGGAAAAATCAAATAATAGTTACTTAGAGTATACAAGCTGGTGGAATAAAGTTGAGAGAGTAGAAATTGAAAGAGCGAGAACCATTACATCAACTTCTAATAACGCAACTGTAGAAGTACAACTCAAATACAATATGAAATCCAATAGAGTTGTACCCGACGCTCAACGATTCAAACTTATATGGAATCAGGTACAAAATAATTGGAATTTTGATGACTCAGAGAAGTTAAATTAAAGTTTTGATAAAAATATTAGTAATCATATTTAAGTAAATATATAGAGGATAATTATATTTTTTCGTGGCTATAGTTTAATAAATACTGGGTGTGAGCCTATGATGACACCAGCACTATTAAACGGTCGCTATAAAGTAATTAAAGTCTTAGCCTCGGGAGGATTCGGGGAAACCTTTTTGGCTGAAGATATTCAAATGCCTTCTTTACGTAAATGTGTAATAAAACAGCTTAAACCTGTAGAACACAAACCACAAATATATGAATTAGTCAAAGAAAGATTTCAGCGAGAAGCCGCACTATTAGAAGAACTAAGTGATGGTATAAACCAAATCCCTCATTTATACGCTTATTTCAATCATGATGGGCAGTTTTACTTAGTTCAAGAATATATAGAAGGAGACACATTAGGGAAAAAACTACGACAAGAAGGAAGATTAAATCAAACCTTAGTCAAAGAAATTTTAATCAATATCTTACCCGTATTAGAGTATATTCACGCAAAACGCATCGTTCACAGAGATATAAAACCAGATAACATCCTTATTCGCTCATTAGATAACCAACCTGTTTTAATTGACTTCGGAGCAGTTAAGGAAACGATGCACACCGTAATGGTTGTTTCCGAAAATTCCACTAGGTCAATTGTAATTGGAACACCGGGATTTATGCCTAGCGAACAAACCGCAGGAAGACCAGTATACTCCAGCGATTTGTATAGTTTAGGACTAACTGCGATATACTTACTTACGGGTAAAATGCCCCAGGAATTACCAACTAATCAGTCTACAGGTGAAATTATCTGGAAAGAATTTGCTCCTAATGTTAGTCCCGACTTTGCCACAGTTTTAGATAAAGCGATTCAATCTCACCCACGAGAACGCTTTTTAACTGCGAAAGAAATGCTGCTAGCTTTGCAACCTAAAGCGGTTAAGATTCCACCTAAAGTACCTAAAATTTCTTTACCGTTAAAGAACAGCGCAGAACCTCCTACTTTAATTTCAATACCATCATCAGAAGCGCAAGCTCAGCCATCAACTATTCTAGTCAATCCAGGAATGAAAGATTGGCAAAAAGCCACGATTATAGGTGGTGTAATTGGAGTTTGTATTGTTGGTGGAATGGCATTTATTAACAGACAGCCAACAAATTTTATGGTTAGAAAAACATTAGTCAAAAATCCAGATAAGACTTCCTTAAATACTACTAATTTAGTTAAACCTCCAAAATCATCAATTACAAGAGAAGCAGCAATAGCTGTTATAGATAGATGGCAAGATGCAAAAAGAGAATTATTTGCTCCTCCATTTAATCGTAGTCTTGGAGCAGAATTAACAACAGGTGAAGCCTATAGAAAAAATATTGGTTCTGGTAGTTCATTAGAATGGTTGTCAAATAATAATTCCTATTATAGATATGGCGTACAAAGTATTGATTCCGTTGAAAAGTTTGTTGCTAGTAAAGATAGAGCAACAATTGAAATAATTTTCACTGAAGATAGAAAATTTTATAGCAATGGGAAAATAGTTACTGGAAAGAATACTTCGTTTGATACTAGATTAGTCAGATATTCTTTAAAGTTAGAAAATGGAAATTTGAAAATTTCCGACTACGAAACAATCGATATTATCAGTAACCGCTAAATTGTTTATCTAGATAATTAAATTTAGTAATTCAAACTACAAATCATAAATAAAAACTTAGTATAAATATATAGATAAAAATGAGAATCAGCGATAAAAAACGCTCTACTCAATTATTACGGTTACAATTTGCGGGTATAGTTACTGGAGTTGCGCTAATAGTCAGTTTAATTGGTTTATTTTTATATAAAAAAGATGCTGATAATAAGCAAATTACAAACACAGAAAATAAATCTACTCCCGAGCTATCTTTATTAACTGTACCTTCAGCTTCACCTCTTGCTTTAAATCAAACTATAGACAGTTCAGATTTAGCATATAATATACAAACTTCTCCTAAATTAAATAAGAATAAAAAATTACAGAAAATTGTTAATGAAGTTGTTAATTTTACTGAAAGCCAAAAATTTCCAACTCAATCACTATCAATCACAATAATTGATGTAGAAACTGGTGAATATGCAGGATATCAGCAAGAAAGGCTTAGATATCCTGCCAGTGTAGTTAAATTATTTTGGATGGTTAATCTCTATGCTCAAATAGAAAAAGGTATTTTGTCAGAAGAAGAATTTCCTCAGTATTTAGATGCAATGATTAAGAAATCTGACAATGAGGCTGCGAGTTATATTATTGATAGAATTACTAAAACTGAATATAAGCAAAATATTAAAGGAGAAGAATATAAAAAATGGCGTACAAAAAGATTAAAAATTAATCAATATTTTCAACAAGCAGGCTACGATAATATCAATATAAGTCAAAAAACATTTCCAATTCCATCTTTAAAACTTTCCCGAGCAAAAGGTTCTGAATTAAAATTACGAGATAATCCTCGGAAGCCTATTCGTAATAAAATTTCAACCCAACAGGCTGCCAGATTATTATATGAAATTTATCAAAACCAGTCTGTTTCAGAAAAATCAAGTTTAAAAATGGCAGAATTATTAAACATAGATGCTGAAACTAGAAATGTTTTAAGAGATGAGATAAATCTAGATGAATTTAATCCTGTAAGAGGATTTTTAAGCGCATCCTTGCCAAATAATGTTGATTTTAAAGGAAAAGCTGGATGGACTTCTAATTCTAGAAACGATGCTGGTATTATCACTACACCTAACGGAAAAACTTATATTTTAGTTGTTTTTGGAGAAAATAAAGCTTATGCATATGATTGGCAAATATTTCCTGATATTTCCAAATTAGTTTTTAATAGAATGAATAAATAAAAAACAGAAAACAGAGAATAGGGAATAAAAATAGTATTAACTAATATATGTTTATAGCGTTTATCAGTCTATTAAGGTATATATAAAACCTCACCCCCAACCCCTCTCCTTGTTAAGGAGAGAGGAGAGTGTAGGGTGCGTTATCGCTTCAGCGTAACGCACCATTTTTTATAATTACATCCTACATTTAGCTAATTAAAAACTTTCATTATCGACAAATTTATTGGATTAATTATCTTAGAAGGTGATATCTTTTCCTTATCATCAGATACAAACAAACCCATGCTAAATTCCTCATTGAAAATGCTAGCGACTGATTATGATGGAACAATCGCTACTAGAGGTAGAATACCGGATAACGTTGAAAAAGCCTTGTTAGAAGCGAAACAAGCAGGTTTATTAATTGCTATCGTTACCGGAAGGGGATTCGATGATTTATTACGTGTATGTCCTCAGATAAATATATTTGATTTAATCGTTGCAGAAAACGGAGCAATCATATATTTTCCATCCCAAAGTAAAATCGAACCTTTAGCTATTAAACCACCGATAAAATTTATTACTCAGTTGATGCAAAACAATATACCATTTCATCAACATCGAATAGAAACGATAGTTAGACGTAGATTTGCAGAAAAAGCTAATATTTTAATTGAAAAATTTAAATTTCCCCTACACATAATTCCTCATCAAGATTATGCGTTAATTTTACCTACTGGAATAAACAAAGCTAAAGGATTAGAGAAAGCATTATTACATTTTAATATTACCAATAATCAAGTAATTGCTGTCGGTGATGCAGAAAACGATTTAGATTTCTTCGATTATTGCGGATTTAAAGTAGCTGTCGGAAATGCTCAAGACGAAATAAAAGCTAAAGCTGATTGGATAGCTAAAAAACAAGAAGGTGAAGGTATGATTGAATTCATTCAAGAATATCTATTGGTTTGAACGCGGATTAAGCGGATTAAAAGATTAACACTGATATTCTATAGTTTATAACTGCTCACTGATAACTGATAACTGATAACTGAAATGACAAGCTTCTTCCGTCCCGAAATTGATGTAATGACTGGCTATATCCCTGGAGAACAGCCAAAATCAGATAGTAAAATCATCAAACTTAATAGTAACGAAAATCCATATCCTCCTTCCCCGAAAATTAAAGATGTTTTACAAAATTTTGATTGGGAATGGTTAAGAAGATATCCCGATTCTTCTGCTACCGATTTTCGTAAAGCAGTTAGTGAAACTTTGAATGTCCCCACTGACTGGATAATTGTTGGTAACGGTAGCGATGAAGTTTTAAATTTAGTAATTCGCGCTTGTACGGATGCTAATAGAAAAGTAGTTTATCCCATGCCTACTTACGTACTTTATCGCACTTTGGTTGAAATGCAGCCAGCCCAAACAATAGAAATTGATTATCCCGAAGATTATAAGTTACCCATAGATGAATTGGTAAAAGTGGATGGTGCTGTTACTTTTATCGCAACTCCGAATAGTCCGTCGGGACATGTTGTTGCTATAGAAGATTTACGAGAATTAGCATCAAGATTATCTGGTGTTTTGGTAATTGATGAAGCTTATTGTGATTTTGCTGCGAATGATGCTTTATCTGTGGTGAAAGAATTTGAAAATGTGATTTCAATTCGTACTTTATCAAAGGGATATTCGCTCGCTGGAATCAGATTGGGGTTTGGAATTGCCAATCCGAAGTTATTAGCTGGTTTGTATAAAATCAAAGACAGTTACAACATTGATGCGATAGCTTGTGCAGTTGGTGCTGCTGCAATTCGCGACCAAGATTATAAAAATAGTTGTGCGGAAAAAGTTAAAATATCTCGGGGTAAGTTGTCGGAAGATTTAATAAAATTAGGTTTTAAAGTTTGGGATTCTCAGACTAATTTTTTATTAACCCAGCCACCTCAAGGTAATGCTGAATTTTTATATTTGAAGTTGAAAGAGCAAGGTATTTTGATTCGGTATTTTAAACAGGAAGGGTTGGAGGATAAACTAAGGATTGCTGTTGGTACTGATGAGGAAAATAAGGTTTTGATTGAGGCTTTGAGTGGGTTGTTTTAATAATTTTTTTGATAATTCTATATA
>JBCBHT010000262.1:0-10451 GCA_038525335.1 Cyanobacteria bacterium J06621_15
ACAACTATCAACTATCAACCATCCACTATCAACCATCCACTATCCACTAACAACTATCAACTATCAACCATCCACTATCAACTATCCACTATCCACTAACAACTATCAACTATCAACCATCCACTATCAACTATCCACTATCAACTATCAACTAACAACTAACAACTATCAATTCAGCTTATACTTTTCAATAAATTCATTCACTTGAGCTACTACAAGCGGATGAGAATCTTTTTTTAACTGAGGTATAACTTGGATAAATAAACGAGGAGATGCAACACTTAAATATGAAGCGGCTGCTTCTCTAACGAAACCACAGGGGTGACGTAAACTTCCTTCTATTTGTATAGGTTTTAATTTAATCCGAGCAACTTGTGCAAAATGAATGCAGCAAGCCCAACACCAATCGGAAAGTGAATTTTCTAATTCTAATAATGCTCTGGTTCTTTCATTTACTGCCATTTGTTCATATTTAGTTAGTCCTGCTTCTACTAACTTTTGTAGTTTTTCGGTAGCTGGTCTTCTATCAAAAATATTAAGCAATATCGGTTTAGAAGGTAAGTCGATGGTATGTTCTAAAATTTCTAAACCTCTTGCTAAAGTAACTCCTGATTCTGAATTTAAGTTAAATGCAGCAGCATTGATTTTTTCTAAGGGATAAAGTAATTTTAAAAGTAAAAATAACCGTTCTTTAATATCAATTTCCAATTCTGACAGAGCTTTCTGAACTAGTCTACACAAAGCTACAACCTTCTTTTTAGAGTGAAAGTTTTGCAGTGTTTCTCCTGTTTTAAATTCTATATAAGCTGCGTATGTTTCACCTTGAGATTTAAAGTCTACAAAGGCTGCATATACCTGACTTAATAATATTAATTCTCCTTGAATTAATGCTTGTACTTTACTTTCGTAAGACCTGTCTACTAAAGCTGATATTTCATGTTGTTGATTTCTTTTGATTAAAACACGAAGTATATGAGATTTGATTTTACCTTTGGATGTTTCTAAATGTTCCCATAAGATATCTGTTGCTTCTAAGGTTTCAATTTGACTCATTGTTCGTAGAGCATATACCCGTGCTATTTCTGGTTGATAAAAATCGTGTACTAAGTTTGAAAGCATCGGTAAAACTTCATTACCCAATTTTATGATGCTTTTCATTACTAATAGCCGAGTGGATTTATGATGAAGTCCCAATATTAATGCTGAGTAGTATTCTTCTAGATGATTTGCAGCAATCATTTCTAAAACTGCACTACGCACCCTTAAGGATTTATCCTCTAATAACGAAGGAATATAAATCCGTAAGGATTGTAAATAAGCTGCTTCCGCTAGGGATTTAACTCCGGTTACTCGTATATCTTCTTCGTTGTTTGTCAGCATCCATTTAAGCGTTTTGGTTGCTGCAACTTTTTGCTTGGTTGTCCCTTCGGTCAATAATAAAGCCGCAGCGGTACCTCGAATTACGGGATGTTGTTCTGAATTTAGGTATTCTTCTAATTGATTTGAATTTGGAGAAACTTCTGCAAGAAAAACGTAGCGTAGTGCTAAAGCAAAAATATTTGGATTCGCTTTGGTTTGAGGATTTTCTTTTAAGCTGAGTACTGAAGGTAAATAAGCAGGATTCACGTCATATTCAAGCATCACCTCCAAACTTCGATGCTGCAAAGCAGGAGTAAGTTCTGGTAGTTCTGGGGCTAAAACTTCCCCTGCTCTTCGGGGGTCAATTTGTGATAAAAGTTCTATGCAAGAAAGTTTATCAGCCTCATTCCCTGTTTCTCGTAAAGCTTTAATTACCGCTCGTTTGAAGAATGGTAAATCAACGTTCGTAACGCTTAAATGTCCCCTTTCTGCACTCAAAACTAACAAGTCAACATATTGCGATCGCAATACCCAAATGACTCCTACACATATAATTGCAACTATTGCTGTTTGTACAATTAAGATTAAATGGTGCCAAGGTTCGGGTATAAATTTGCTGATAATCCATTGAGTGACCAAAATAATAAATCCTGCAAACCCAGCAGCAGCAGCTTCAGCAAAACCTCCTGATAGTGTTTGTACGCGACTTCTAACTTTTTCTGGTATCGGTTGAAATAGTAATGTTGCAGTATTGGCTACGAAGGTATAACGCACAAGTTCATCTAAAAACTTAATCAGCGTTAAACCCCATAACAGTAAACCAGGGATTTCCAAACCAGTCATTGATAGGGGAGACACAATAGCTAGCACTGTGAGTAAAGCGCCTACACCAACAGGTAAAATTGCAGTAGTGAAAAATACTCCTAAACGTTCAATTGCACGACTGGAGACAAACAACTGGGTTGTAAGTTCAAACAGCCCTAATATTCCCCCAAATACCCCTAAGAAACTAGTAATATCTTTACCTTGAAAAGTTGATTCTAATTGGGATAAATACTGAAAATCTACCAATAAACCGATTGATTGTATTAAAAGTCCAAATAGAAATAATCGCAAAGCATAACGTCTGAGGGGACTAGAAAGACGACGAGCGCGGGAAACTTGTGATTTATTGATTTTTCGTTGTGAAGCATCGGAAAAAGCTAAAGGATATTTTTTACTTAAGTGCAGCAAAATTGCTGTACCTAAAACAATTACCAAAGCTCCAATCAAAATTACTTTATCTAGCTTGAGAAATTTTACTAAAGTCGGTAAACTAAATCCTCCGATTACATCAGCGACTAAAACACCACTACTTACCAAAGGATAAGTACGCTTAATCTCCTGAATATTAAATAATTGATTTGCTGCAATAGAAGTATTAATTTGATTGATAACGTAAAGTGCATCAACCCAAAGTCTCAACAGAAAAACGCTGAATAAAGCTAATTGCTCGGCTTGAAAATTACTTGCAATATTAAATTGCAGACCTACAGGTAGTAAAACTAAAGGTATAACCATACAGGGTACTGTAGCTACAATCAACCATCGCAGAGGAAAAATTTTTTGTAGCCAAGAGTAGAGAAAAACTAACGCAATTCCCACTACTGCACTAGCAATATAAATCAGTGGTAGAGTATCAGCCCCATACTTATCCAGGAATAAAGCGATGCTACTATCTTCTACCCATCGCAATCCAACTGAAGTTGTTGCATAAAAAGCAAACATCAGTAATGTACGAGAACCTTCTTCCGGTCGAAGATTTACCCATCTAAGCACTCGCATTAAAATATTGTTATAGGCAGCTTTTAATTCCATGCGATTTTCAAAAGGTCTAATCACCCCTGCATAATGTAATTTTCATTGCGTTCATCAGCTCGGATTTCCACAATCAGTTTGATAAAACGCTCTTTAATTAAAAAAGCACCTCCTGCAAACTTATAATCCCTGGGAACAAATAAATTCCCGAGCAACTGAGTATTAGTTTTCCCACTCAGCACCCCAGACTATCGTTTTTTTTTGATTAATTTGATTAATTATTCAATTGAGTTAGTTTTTCAGGAAGACAGCTTGTAGAGACGTTCTAAATGGTGAAGAAATGGAAAGAGGGGGAGAGTGGGGAAAATTTTTTTCAGCCTTTTCGTTTTAACCGTCAAAACTAATCAAAAGGACATTGGTCTGTCACATTAAAAATAACTGGTGTAGAGACGTAGCAGTGCTACGTCTCCCGACGTTTGAAAGAAAACAAACCCATTAAATTTAATCCAATCCAATCAAATACTATCCACTAACTCCAACAGCAAAGTTAACGGTATAGGGTTCTTCTAAAGACTGATGAGCGCTAGCTTTAATTGCATCAAGGTAGTTACGTAGATGCTGTAATTGTTGCAGATTGGGACGGTAGGAAAGACTTCCTTGTTTGTCGAATAATGGTGATGCGGTAATTAATTTGTAGTTGGAGTTTTGCACAGAACTATTGTTTAACCACTGCATATCTTGGTTTGCTGGTATTAAACCTGGAGGAATTTCTCCTTCTAGAAAGGCTAATAGTCTTTGCTGACAGGTTCTTGTGTTGATTCCCCTTGATTCAAATAATTGGACGATTTCACCGAAGGTAACGGCTTTTTCTGGTATTAGTCGCAGTAATTCGGTAAATAGGAAGTAGTCGGTGTATTGCTGTCTGGGGATTTCTAATACTAAGGGATGTAATGCTAGAGTACATAAACCGGTTGCGACACGGGAAGTTGCAGGTGTTCCGTTTTCTGATAGATATTTTTCTTGAACTATTTTAGCGCTGGGAAGTTTCTGCTGTAACCAACGGCTGATTGCGCTGATGGATGAAACACCACCACACAGTACAATTTGATTAATCGCTTCTGTGGGTATACCTCTTGCTACTAGTAGCTTGTTTAGTTCGCGGTTGATACGACGAACGAAGGGGACAAATACTTGACTTTCTAAGTCTCTCCGCTGCAATTCCCATCTTTGGTCTGCTAGTTCGATGATAAAAGATTCTTGGTGCTGCAAAATTAATTTGAGTGCGATCGCCGCATCTAAAAGTGCTTTACCCAAGGGTGAACTTTCGAGTCTTTGCTGTAGAAGAATGCGTTGATTGATATCGGGTTCTCCAGCACGAGGTAGTTCTAATTGTTCTAAGCCTAAACTGGAAAAACGTATTTGTTCTAAACCGGGAATGTTGGGTTTCCAATGTAGTGGATTATTGTCGCTATCGGCATTGTTTGATTGTTTATTACGTGGTTTGCGCCATTTTGAAGGTAGCAGCAATTGAGTAATAATGTCTTGTTCCATTGCTTTCCCACCACAGGTAAAGCCATGAAGCATAAATTCACTATGTGATAAATCTTGCTTGTCTTCTGGTAAATCCACTAAAGCCATTTCGGTAGCGCTAGCTCCAATGTTAATCACTAAGGTATTACCTAGGAGTTGA
This sequence comes from Cyanobacteria bacterium J06621_15, assembly GCA_038525335.1. GTDB lineage: Bacteria > Cyanobacteriota > Cyanobacteriia > Cyanobacteriales > Nostocaceae > Rivularia. Next base: position 4,847 of record JBCBHT010000262.1, read on the forward strand.
CTATCGCTGGTGACGATGGGAGCAGAATTTTCGTCATTTACTAGTTTGACTATCTCACCGTTAGCACCTTCTAGCTCTCCAATTAAACTAGCGATGGCTTCTTCGACGAAAAATACTTGTTGGGGATGTTCTACTAGTTGAGAAATTATTAATGATTCTCGGATGTTAAAGCGATATTGTTCCGACCAGTTGGAAGGACAGGTGCAGATTATACCGGAAATATTATTGATGATGCTGCTAAATTGCTCTTTTGGAATCCCGATTGCGGTAGCGGTTAATCCTAATGTGGTACTGTTGGAATCGGATTTTAAGGTTAACAGTAGTTTTGATAAGGAACGGATAATCCATACCAAGGGAACTGCAGAAAATTCGTTAAGTTGCAGTATTGGTTCCCATTTTTGACGGATTTCGCTTGAAGCTGTTTCGGAAATGCTTTTGTAAGCTAGGGAAATTGGTAAATAAGGTTTTAGGTATGTTGAATATATATTTTGTTCTGGGTTTTCTCCTTTATCGGAGTTAAGAGAAGTTTTGGGAAGGTAGACTTCTGCTGGTAAGCGAAAACTTCGATTTTGAACGGTTGGTTGACTTTCTTGTGACCAGTAAATCGGATGTATTTGTGTTGTAGAACGATTTAATAATGCAGCGGAAATTCCTGTGGTACCGATATCTAATCCTAAATACCAAACTGTATCTTCGGGATTTATCGGAGGAATTTCGGTACTAGTTACCGAACCAGTCGAATTATCTTGGGATAATTTTTCTGATTCTGAATCTACAATGGTTTTTTCTGTTGGGGGAAGTGCAGTATTTACTGTAGTTGTTTTTAAGGTGCTTAAATCTAATTCTTTAGTTGGTTGACGAAGAGAGGTAACAGGAAGGGTAATTTCTTGCAGCTGTGGTTTTTCTTTGTTTTCTTGTTTTAGTGGTTCTGGTTCTTTTTGTTTTGGTTGCTGAATTTCTGGTGTGGTTGGTTCTGGTGTGGGAATAGTTTCTTGCTGCTGAATTTCTGGTGTGGTGATTTGTTCTGGTGTTTGAGCAATTTCTTGCTGTTGAATTTCTGGTGTGGTGATTTCTTTTGGTGTTGGAGCAGTTTCTTGTGGTTGTAATTCGGATTTTGGTTGGGATTTTACTTGAGAATTTTCAACTGGTGCTGGTTCTTCAAACAAAAGTTCTGTTAAGGAATTAACTGTATCTTCGCTCTTCGCTTGTTTTCGTTTATAGGTTTTGGGAATGCTGGGATTTTCCTGGAGATTTTGAGAAGTAGATTCGCTAGACCAAGGGTCTACCATTGGTGATTCATTTTCGGGTGACTGATTATTTAATAAAGGTTCACCGGAAGATTCACTGATTTCTTCGTTTGATGTTGGAGTTGAAATTGAAGTTGATTTTGGGGGAACATATTCAAATACTACTTCCCGAGATACAACTTCTTTATTTTCTGTTTCTTCTGTTTCTTCTTTTTCTTCTGTTTCTTCTTCTTCTTTCTGTTCTTTATCGCTTTGTGTCTCTTTTAATCGCGAATCAAGTTCTGCGGATGTCGGATGATTTTCCACATCAATTGCTTGATTTATAACTTGTTGTGGAGGAGTTTGCGGACTAGAAGTAGTTAAGTTTTCGCTATCAAATAAGCTCGCATAAAGTTCATCCACTTCGTCTTCGTTTGCTGAATCTGAAGAAGCAGAAGAAGATTTATGTAACTCATTTAATACCGCTTGCATTTTATCCGGAGAATCAAAAGCATCTGGTTCTTTAACTATTTCTTGCTCAATAGCTTGTTGATTTTGTTGATTTTGTTGATTCTCTGCAAAATTGACAAATTTTTCTTCTGTTTCTTCAGTTAATTCTACTTGTGAATAATTATCCAGTTCTAACTGTTCGGTATTATCTTCATCTACAAAATCTGACTCGATTTGAGAAAAAGAAATATTATCGTTATCTAAACTTTGTTGAGCTTGAGAAAATTCAATATTATCAATATTTTCGTCAGGGATAACAACTAAATTATCGTTATTATCTTTATCTTGATTACAAGCTTCAATACTTTCATCAAATGCATCGCTTTCAACAGTCTCAGATTCATGATTGAATTGACTGCTAGTTCCAAATGATTCAACACTTTGAGCATCAATCGTCTCGACCGTACCTTCATCGGATGCTTGCTCAATAAATTCCGAATTAACCCGAGCAGGGGAGAGATTTGCGACATTCTTAATAAAAACTTCTAATAGCTGTTCTCCCTGAACCCCTTTGTAATGCATTCTTGCTAATGATTGGGATAAGGAATCATGATAAGCATGAATATTGCGCTGTAATGCTTCAAAAACGACATTTACCGTACCGTCTAAAGCTACTAACCGCTGGTCTAAATCGTTAGTTAATTTCGCTAGGTTTTCTACTCGTGTAGAATCTCCTTTACCGATAGAAGCCGGAAGAGCTTTCTTAGTCGTATTAGAACCGTCGTCAACAGACCCAGCAGAAAGCGGAACCGCAATATCTTCTTCCAAGCGGTTTCTTAGCACCTGCATAAATTCGGAAATGATTTTCTCTTGAGAAGCTAACTGTTGCGCTAGAGAATAATCATGCAGCCGCTTTTTTTCCAACTCGCGGATTTCACTGACCAAATTCGCTCTTTCTTCCAGCAGCGATTTTAATTCTGCTTTGACCGGTTCAATTAACTCATAAAGCTGATTATTAGCTCCTGGTTGTGGTTTTGGTTCTCCTACATCCTGGTTCCCTTCCTGCATAAACTTAGCGACCAGAGGAGGTAATTGTGCTTGAGTTTGACCACCTTCCGCTTCATTAGCAAGAAAATCTCGAACACGCTGCAAAACTTGACGTGGTTCATCAGTCGAAGAAATCACTCCCCACAACCGCTTACCTTTGTGTTGGAGTAATTTATCAATATCTGCAATCATTTCTTGAATTTGATTTACGCGGGGAGTCACGTTGATTTTCCTCTTTATGAACTTTACAGGGTTAATAACTGAGTAATTTAAGATTTTATATTTTCAAGCTGGATTTCGGGTTTTAGGTTTTAAGCAGGTGATAACCTAAAATTCCTCTATCCACAAGCACGGTTCTCGAACAAACAAAAAAATTATGGTTGGGTTTTCTCAAAATCTACAATCTCTGGGACAAACACAGCATTATAAAACCTTAGTCAATCCAATCAATTTACAACTACTGGCTAGACTTTATGTATCAGGTCGGTATCGGGCTATTGTCATTCTCGTCAGTATGAACATCTCCATTGCTCTTACTATTGATACAATATTGCCACTAAGTGCATTAATAGCAACCAAATTTTCGTGATATTACCCTAGAACATTAAGAATTGTCATGTTAACAAAATTTTTCTGATAAAAGTCTTATTTCTTTGATTTGCCTATTTCTTTCAAAAACGGATGCAATATTCGAGCATTCATTACAAGTTATTAGATAAGGTACTACTGTTAATGTAGAAATATAGGACTAATACGTTTCTCGCTGCTGGACACTTGACTATCAAATTGTACTCAGCTTAAATTTTAGTGCCATATTTCCTCACTACAATCCTTAAAACTGCTTACTTTCACCTTTTTGTGTAACATAGTTAAGTTTTGTTGTGTTCTCGCTCGGCTGTAGTTTAATAGCTTGAGTCGTTAACTGGTAGTGTCTGGAATTGATTTGTATTACCGATAAAACCAAAATGTCCCAATGGAAGATAGGTATAGCTTGCATCCCTCCGCCAAAGATATTACTTGCTCAACTCCTTTTTTTGAAGGGCTGCCAAAAACAGCCATCAAATTAGCTTTGAGCAATCTTGTTAGTCGTTCTCACCCTGCAAATCAAGTTATTTTACTAGAAAATGACTGGGGAGGGTCGGTATATTTCATATTGGAAGGCTGGGTCAAAATTCGCACGTACAACCTAGAAGGTAAAGAATTAACCTTAAATATTCTTGGTAGAGGAGAATTATTTGGGGAAATGGCTGCATTGGATGAAGTACCTCGCTCCACCGATGTGATAACTTTAACTTCTACTCAAATAGGCAGTTTACCATCTCAAGATTTTATAAAATTACTTAATAACGAACCCTTGGCAGGAGTGCGACTAGCACAGTTAATGGCTCGACGCTTGCGACAGGTCAACCGACGTTTAAGATTACGGGAATCAGATTCAGCATCTCGCGTAGCAGATACTTTATTATTTTTGGCAGAAGGACAGGGAATAGAAAATTCCACAGGTGTGGAAATCCCTAACTTACCCCATCGGGAATTAAGCAGTTTAAGCGGATTAGCCCGAGAAACTGTAACCAGAGTATTAACTAAGCTAGAAAAGAAGAAATTAATCAAACGTAGTGGGGAAGTAATTTGTATTCCCGATGTATCAGCGTTAGAAAAGATGATAGTTTAACGAATTACACAGCGCGTTTTTTACATGGATATTCTCAGTTCTTCTGCGGACGATAAAGGAGGAAACAATTCCTTTAATTCCAAAAAACCTAATTCCATACCGGAAAATCATACCCAAAACCAACATTTAGGTAAACCTCAACTTCAAGTTGATGCACCACTAAAAATGGTTGAAACGGCATTTCTGGCAAGTACCGCTAGTTTGATTTGGTTTATTAATTTTTATTTTCCTTTAGGTCTACTCAAAATATTCTTCCCCATACCCATCGCTTTAGTCTACCTGCGTTGGAATAACAGAGCAGCATGGATGTCAGCATTAACCTCTGGCTTGCTGCTGTTAGTATTAATGGGACCGACTAGAAGTATACTATTTGTAATTCCTTATGCCTTTATGGGGGTACTACTAGGCTCAGCATGGCAGCGTCGCGTCCCCTGGATTGTTTCCATCAGCTTAGCCACCCTTTTAGGAGCCATAGGAGTATTTTTTCGATTATGGTTATTATCTTTACTCTCAGGTCAAGACCTTTGGGTTTACTTGATTAATCAAGTAACTAACTTTTTAGAATGGTTATTTCTCACTTTAGGAATCCTCGCAATTCCCAACCCCTTTTTAATTCAGATAGGAGCCATTTGTTTAATATTAATTAATAATTTCGTATATTTATTCGTAGTACATGTAGCAGCATGGTTACTACTAGACCGCTTAGGTAACCCCATACCCCGTCCACCTAAATGGGTACAGGTTTTGATGGATTATGAATAATTAGTTATGAGTTATGAGTAGCGAGTAGCGAGTTATGAGTAATTTTTCTCTGTTCACTGATAACTGATAACTGATAACTGATAACTGTTTCCATGCTTCGCATATATACAAATATTACTCAGGGTGAAGGTTGGGTTTCTCGGTATTTGGGAAAAAAATCTGCTTTTGCTTGCGTGTTGGGTTTTACTGAAACCGCTTTGATTCCTGGTATTTCGGCTGCTGGTAGTACTCCTGATGACCGAAAGTATACTGCTTTGGCTGATGCTGAATTTTTATACCATGGTGCGAAAAAAAAAGGAAAGTATCCTTTACCTCCGTTGATTGCGGGTGCTTCTCCGGTATTTATTACTCGTGCTGTAGTTGAGGAACTTGATATTCCCGTTTATCTGTTTAATGCAGGTTTACTCGAACCACCAACCGTGCCAACAATTGATTTACAAGGTGTACA
>JBCBHT010000263.1:0-10332 GCA_038525335.1 Cyanobacteria bacterium J06621_15
CCATTGAAAATGGCTAAAAAGCCGATAAAGTCAAACTTCTTACTTCTTACTTCTTACTTCCGCGAAGCGGTACTAGTAACATGAACTAGCAGTTTACTTAATATACAAAACATAGATTTATGACCTATTCTAAATCTTTTCGCATAAAATACTTTTAAGCGACTGAATCCGAAATCTAAAATTCAAAAGCAAATCTGACTTCTAGATAAAATATTCAGAATTCAAATGCTGAGAATTCAAGTATTAAGAATTTAAACGCAATGCTAATTCTGAGAATAAAGCTGCTAACTGACTACGGTCTGTTTTTTCATTCTTAAGTTCGTAAGTTTCTCGTTCTAATAAAGTAACAATTTCTTCATATTTTTGTCGAATATCATCATGTAAAGTCTGAGATTGACTAAAAATTTGTTGACGCAACTCTCGCTGAGTTTTATTCGCTTGTTCGTCAATATCAGTCATTTTTTGCTCTAGAGTTTCAGCAAGTTTTCTTTGTTCTTCATTAATAGCTTTGACTGCTTCATCGCGTTTTACCTGCTCATTTTTTGCCTTAGAACTTAAAGAATCTGCTTCCTCTTTAATATAATTTTCTAATGTATCTAATCGCTTCCTTGTTTCGTTTCTCAAGTCACTGCATTCTTTAATTAGACGCTCTTCTAAACGAGAGAATCTTTTATCCAATTCCCGCATTTGGGAGCCAACCAAAATATCCCTAACTTTACTCAAACTATTATTTTCATGAATCTCAGAATTTTTATATTCTACTGGTTTATTGATATCTCGGCTTGATACCATTTGACCAGCTTCTAGTGAGACATAATTGTTGTTTTCTTCCGTAGGTTTCATACTTCCTTATAATTCCTAATAATATTTTCCATGCTGTAATCTTGTTTATATTCTACCTGATGATAAAGTGATTTATTATACTTTTATCTACGGTAGAATTTGTCCCTTTAGCTTGCTAGCATCCTAAAGTTTGTAAGAAAAAGTCATCCTCCCTAGGATTGACATTAGACTATACATTGGAAACAATTATTCTTAATAAAAGTATTATTAACTACATCTTTCTATAAAACTAATCTTTTTTAGCTGCATTTTGTCCTGCAAAATTTATTGTGCTTGAATAAAAATATAATATACATAATACTGATTTATTTTTTTATTTATTTTCCCTTGTTCTACATACATTGAGAGAATATTTTCTGTATTTGTAAAGAAATGTATGAAAGATTTTTGTGGTCAGATATAGCCTTTACTCAACTACAATAAAAGCAAATAGATTTTAACTTACTTAAATTTGCTTAAGTTATCAAAGTTTTATGAAAGATTTTAGTCAACCGCTTTTTGATAATAAAGAGAAAATAATAGAAATATGGCTGAAAAAAATTTGTGAAGACAATCGAGTTGAAAGTACTGACGGTTTATCTAAACCAGCTATAATAGACCATCTTGACCACGTACTTACTGCTTTAGCAAAGGTTCTTTCACAACATAGAGAAGATAACTTTAAGACAATAGTAGAAGCGAGTTTAAGCCATGGAATTTTACGGGCTGAACAAGGTTTTGATGCTTCTGAAATAGCTAGAGAATATCATTTGTTTCGTCAAGTTATATTTTCGATTTTAGAAGATTATTTTCTCGAATCATCACCATTGGAAATAATGCGAACTATACGCTTAATAAATAGCGTAGTAGATGAAGCAATCGCAATATGTTTCAATAGTTATACACAACAAAGAATTCAAGAATTAGAAAATATACAGAATCAGTTGGCTCTTCATAATCAAGAATTATCTACATTTGTTCGCACTTCTCAAGATAATATGTCTTTCTTAGCCCATGAGTTGAAAAGTCCTTTAACGTCAATTATTGGGTATTCTGATTTATTTTTACGACTACAAAAACAGAAAACTGAAGTTAACAGTACCTATGGAAATTTAGAACATATTGAGAAAGTCTTGATTAGTGGTAGAAAATTATTGCGTTTGATAAATAGCGCATTAGAAATTTCTCGTTTGCAAGCAGGAGAATCGAAGCTTAATTTAGAATCAATTAATCCTCGTCTATTAATTGAGGAAGTTAATGATATGTTGGAACCTTCTTTAGGAAAAAAGAGTATTAAAATTATTGTTAATTATAAAAAATCTCCTGAGATAGTAGTTACAGATGGATTAAAATTACAGCAAGTTATTACCAATATTCTAAGTAATGCTATTCGTTATACAGAATCCGGAACGATTGAAATCAATTGCGAAACCCTGGATGAGAATAAATGGAAAATAATGATTTCAGATACAGGAATCGGTATTTCTGAAGAAGACTTGTCAAATATTTTTAACCCTTACTATCGCGGTAATTCTGAAGCAGAATCTTGCATGATAGATGGAACTGGCTTAGGTTTAGCAATAGTTTCACAGCTTGTAGAAGTCATTAAAGGTGAAATTAAAGTAGATTCCGTATTGGGAAAAGGTTCTGTATTTACCATTGTTTTACCAATAGAAATACAGTGAACAGTTATCAGTTATCAGTGAACAGTTAACAATTACCAATTACCAATTCCCAATCCCCAATGCCCAATTCTTAAATAAAACCCTCTTCTTCTAATTTAAGTAAAGCATTATTTGCAGCGGCTTTTTTAGCCTGTTTGATATTTTTGCCTTTACCTTCTCCGTATTTTTGATTGTCTACAAATACTTCGCAGAGAAATTCCGGAGCGTGAGCAGCACCACCTGTTCTTGTAATCCGATAATCTGGGAGATTGGGGGGATTTTGAGGAATGTGACGCTGAACCCATACTTGAAACTGATTTATTGAATCGAGATTAGAACGAACTTCTACTACTTCTTCGGGAACTGAATCAAATAGCGGTTCAACAACATTTCGCAATGCTTCAATGTCTGAATTGTTATCAAGATAATAGGCTGCAACAATCGCTTCAAAAGTGCTACTAAGTAGATTTGGATTTTGGTATCCTCCTTCATGAATAGCACCTTTACCTAATAACATTTTTTTATCTAAACCCACTTCTAAAGCAAACCTTGATAGTTGCTTTTCATCTACTAATGCAGAACGTCTCCGAGTTAATTTATCTTCCCCAATATCTGGATGACGACGGTAAAGATAATCTCCACTCAAATAAGTTAATAAAGCATCACCCAAAAATTCTAAACGCTCGTTATGTTCTCCCGAATTAGGATTTTCATGAACGTAGGAACGATGAGTAAGCGCACTAAGTAAAAGCGAATTATCATTAAATTTTGCGTCTTGGATAACTTCTACTAATTTCTCTTGTTTACGAATCATTTCTGCTGATTTAGGAGACATTTGAAATATAAAAAACAAAAAATATTCAGAGTAATGAATTTTAGAGTAATTATTTTAACTGAATTTCATCAAAAAATTTGAGATTAAAACGATTGTTCAAACAAATTCTTGTATCGTCCAGCGATACCATATTTTTGAACTTTTGTTGTGATTTTTTATAATTTTATTTTGGGCGTTGCTATTAGCGTAGCGTGGCGTTAGCCATATTGAAATATGAATTTATTGTTACTATCTAACGATAGCCCCCTAAATCCCCTGCCCCGTGACCCCCAAGCTTGGGGGTAGTGGGGGACTTTAAACTATATTTCTCCCCCAGAATTGGGGTTAGGGGGCTATTCATACTTCTTATTTTGAATTAAGTTAGTCGGTACAAATGAAATCATCTGTATGACAAAATGTAAATAGCTTTTAAAGCTTATTTCTGCTCCCTTATCCTAATTACTATTTTCAACACCAATTTATTTATTTTGAATTATTGGAATCAAGTTTGGTAAGCTAAAGAATTAGACTAACTATTATATAAAAAATGGCTGCATCCACTGTTAATTCTACTTTTACTACCTTTCCCTTAACTGCTGTAGTTGGTCAAGAAGCGATTAAATTAGCTTTACTATTAGCAGCTGTAGATCCAGAATTAGGAGGAGTGGCAATTGCGGGACGTAGAGGAACCGCAAAGTCAGTGATGGCAAGAGCTATCCACGCTTTACTACCACCAATCGAAGTTGTCAAAGATTCTATCAGTAACTGCAATCCCGATAATCCAGAAGAATGGGACGACGATTTATTATTGCGAAAAAACGTTGAAACTGAAATAATCCCCGCACCATTTTTACAAATACCTCTAGGAGTAACCGAAGATAGACTTTTGGGTTCGGTTGACGTGGAAAAATCTGTCAAACAAGGAGAAACCATATTTCAACCAGGTTTACTAGCAGCAGCAAATCGAGGTGTGCTGTACGTAGACGAAATCAATCTTTTAGATGACCAAATTAGCAATCAACTTTTAACAGTATTATCCGAAGGACGAAACCAAATCGAACGGGAAGGAATTAGTTTTCAACATCCTTGTAAATCATTATTTATTGCTACTTACAACCCAGAAGAAGGAAGTCTTAGAGAACATTTACTTGACAGAATTGCCATTTCCCTCTCAGCCGACGGTGTTTTAGGATTAGACGATAGAGTACAAGCAGTAGACCAAGCAATTGCTTATTCCCGTTCTCCTCAAGAATTTCTTCAGCAGTACAACGAAGATATAGATTCAATCAAAACTCAAATTGTTTTAGCTAGGGAATGGTTAAAAGAAGTTACCATCAGCCAAGAGCAAATTAATTACCTCGTCGAAGAAGCAATTCGTGGAGTAGTTCAAGGACATCGTGCAGAACTCTTTGCAGTCAGAGTAGCAAAAGCATCCGCAGCACTCGACGGACGCAACCAAGTTAACCCAGAAGACCTGCGTCGTGCAGTGGAATTGGTCATAGTACCACGCGCAACCGTAATTCAAACACCACCCGAAGAAGAACAGCAGCCACCACCACCCCCACCACAACAAAACCAAGAAGAACCAGAAGACGAATCGGAACAGGAACAAGACGAGCAGGAAGAACAAGAGCAAGAAGACCAAGACCAGGAACAAGAACCACCAGGAATTCCCGAAGAATTTATCTTTGACCCAGAAGGTGTGGTTCTAGACGAAAGCGTGCTGTACTTTGCTCAAACAGCACAGCGTCAGGGTAACTCCGGAAGTCGCGGTTTAATTTTTTCTGATGACAGGGGACGCTACATCAAACCCATGCTACCCAAAGGAAAAGTCCGTCGTATCGCAGTAGATGCAACCTTACGAGCTGCTGCACCATATCAAAAAGCCAGAAGACAAAGGTATCCCGGTCGCAACGTCATCGTAGAGCAAGGAGATATTCGTGCAAAAAGATTGGCTCGGAAAGCCGGAGCATTAGTAATATTCGTAGTAGACGCTTCCGGTTCAATGGCATTAAATCGAATGCAGTCAGCCAAAGGAGCGGTAATGCAGTTATTAACAGAAGCATACCAAAACCGCGACCAGGTAGCCTTAATTCCCTTCCGAGGAGAGCAAGCAGAAGTAATGCTACCCCCCACACGCTCCATTACATTAGCTCGTACCCGCTTAGAAAAAATGCCTTGTGGTGGTGGTTCTCCCCTAGCTCACGGTTTAACCCAAGCCGCTCACGTCGGTTTAAATGCTCAAAGAAGCGGAGACATCGGACAAGTAGTTATAGTTGCAATTACGGATGGACGCGGTAATATTTCATTATCTCGCTCATTAGGAGAACCCCAAGAACCCGGAGAAAAGCCAGATATCAAAGGGGAATTATTAGAAGTAGCAGCCAAAATTCGCGCTTTAGGAATGCAGTTGTTGGTGATTGACACCGAAAGTAAATTCGTTTCTACCGGATTTGCGAAAGAATTAGCTAAAAATGCCGGAGGTAAATATTATCACCTACCTAAAGCCACCGATAAAGCCATCGCAGCAATGACCAAAGGTGCGATTGCAGATTTGAAAATGTAACTGGTAGTTGGTAATTGGTAATTGGTAATTGAATATTTGTAGGTTGGGTTAGTTCGTAGGTTGGGTTGAACGGAGTGAAACCCAACATCCACCATGACAGTCCGCAGAATATTTGTAGGTTGGGTTAGGCGCACGGAGGTTTATAATTATCAACCCGAGATGAAATTGCGCCGTAACCCAACATTTTATTTACGAAAAAATTTTTATGATGATATCGCTTTATCCACAATCTTAGTGTTAGGTTACGATGCGATGTAAATTAATTGATTATTTTTGAAATTGGTTATTAAATCAGGAGATGAAATATGCGAAGGGAGGAAATTACCATTGAGGAATTGCTCAAACGTTATCAGGCTGGAGAAAGAAATTTTGCTGGAATTTATCTTTGTTACACCAACAAGGTTTTTAATAGTATAAACCTGAGCGGAATCAATTTGAGAGGAGCTAGCTTTCGTGATTTTGGTTTTTATAGTTCGTAGGTTGGGTTAGTAGGTTGGGTTGAACGGAGTAATCGGTAATTGGTAATTGGTAATTGAATATTTGTAGGTTGGGTTAGGCGCACGGAGGTTTATGATTATCAACCCGAGATGAAATTGCGCCGTAACCCAACATTTTCAAGAGGTAAGTTATGACTGGTGAGGAATTGTTGCAGCGTTATGCTGCTGGGGAGAGAGATTTCAGTGGGGTTGATTTGAGTGGAGTTAATTTGCGAGGTGCTTACTTGACCAGCATCTGCTTGTGCGACGCTAACCTGAGCAATGCCAATCTGCGGTTCGTTAATTTTCATAGCGCCAGATTGGATAGAATTAACCTTAGTGGGGCTGATTTGAGAGATGCTTCTCTCGAAGCTGTTGATATGAGAGAAGCCAATCTCAGCCATGCCAACTTGAATTGCGTTGCTATGAGTGATGCTGTAGTCTCCGGTTCCGATTTCAGCTATGCCGATTTGGGTCTTACTACTCTCCATGATAGCTATATGGCGGAAGTCAATTTGACCGGAGCTAACTTGAGTGGTGCTTTTATGGAGCAAACTGGTTTGGTCAGAGCTAACTTGACTGGGTGTCGTTTCCGGAGAGCTCGTTTTATGGATGTCGGTTGGGATGAGGCTATTTTCTGTGATACTGTTATGCCTGATGGTTCCGTTAGAAATGATAGCTGCTAGTGTGTTAAGTTTTTAGGTTGGGTTGAGGAACGTTAGCGAAGCGTGTCCGGTAGGACATAACTCAACATCCACCATGACAGCAAACAGTCTATGTCAATTAATTCATTATTAAATCAAAACACCGATGTTGGGTTACGACGCAATTTCAATTAATCGGTTAATTATTAAATATTGTCGTGCGTCTAACCCAACCTACGATTCGTTTAATTGTATTTAATTCTTTTTTGAATTCAAAACACAGATGTTGGGTTACGACGCAATCTAATTAATCGGTTAATAATTAAATATTATCGTGCGTCTAACCCAACCTACGATTAATACCATTACTCATTTCCTACCCAATCGGGAAATTCTAATTCTACTCCTGCACCCCAATCAATTTCATAAATACCTCGTTTAACATCACGATGAAAACTTGAATATTTCCAATCTTTTGGTGCTGTTACATATCCATGTTTTACTGGGTTGTAATGAATATAATCCGCATGGTAATTAAAATCGGCTTCATCGCGGATTTGATGTTCCCAAAAACGACGTTGCCAAATTCCTTGTTCTTTTTTACTTTGTCGCGATACAGATATTTTTCCTTTATATTTTGGATGACATTGCCGACTAAAACCACCTTTAATCAAACTCCAACGAGTAGAAAAATCATCATCATTTGTCGGTAAAGTCCAAATACAATGTAAATGTTCGGGTAAAATTATGATTGCGTCGATTGTAAAAGGATAGTTCTTGATTACTTGTTTAAATAGCTTTCGTAGCAATACAATATTCTCTTCATCACACAGAAATTTACAGCGATTCTGAGTAACAACTGTGAAAAAGAAAGTACCTCCTTCTATTTTGGCTCTGCGGTATTCCATTTGTTTTTTAAATAAATAAAACACCATTATATTCGGTATTATTTTAGTTATATTTGTAGGTTGGGTTGAGGAACGTTAGCGCAGCGTGTCCGGAGGATATAACCCAACATCCACCATGACAACAAACAATTTGTGTCGTGTAATTCATTATTAAATCAAAACACCAATGTTGGGTTACGACGCAATTTCATCAATCGGTTAATAATTAAATCGTATCAAGCGTCTAACCCAACCTACGATTCGTTTAATTGTATTTAAATCTTTTGTGAATTTAAAACACGCTTTGTTGGGTTACGACGCTATTTAATTAATCGGTTAATAATTTAATATTGTCGTGCGTCTAACCCAACCTACCTTTAACCTTTAACCTTTGACCTTTGACCTAATATCCTAATCCTCAAAAATCGCCCCTCGTAACTGTAATTCAATTTTCATCCGATTAGAAATACCTGTATTCCATCCAAATCGAGCATTTTCAACTGTAGCGTCGCTGAAATCGGTATGAGAAAGATTTGCACCTAATAAATGAGCATTGCTAAGATTAGCATTATTCAAACCAGCATAACTGAGATTTGTTCCTAATAATAATGCATTGCTGAGATTGGCTCCTCGTAAATTAGCATATCGAAGAATGCTACCGCTTAAAATGGCTTCTTGTAAGTTAGCTTTTTGTAAATCGATGCGACGTAAAATTGCCAGACAGAAATTAGCACCTTTGAGATTTGCTCCTCGAAATACAGCAAGACTTAGATTTGCATTACTAAAGTCAAACCCTTCTAAATTTCTATTGTTTTGTAAATCGCAATTTAAATGGTTTTCTGTCAAACCAGCATCCATCAACTGGGCTTCGTTTAAACGTATATACCTCAAATCCGTACCGCTTAAATCAACACCATTTAAATTAATATCCGTACATTTTCTGTCTACCGTAACATTATGCTCGTCAATCTCATTAATATTAGATGCCCTGAACACAAATGGTAGTTGATTGTCAACTGTATTCATTCGAGTATTTCTGTATGAGTGCTTCTAATAGCTTTATCTGCAAGCCATGCCTAAAAAGTCTTTCGGTAGACACTTTACTCTGCTGTCTCAAAGAAGGTAGTAAGCAATTATTAAATAATAAAAAGTGAAGCGGATTAATTTCTATATATAGCAATACTTCCAGCTCTTGTAAAAAAATTCTCAAAATCGAAGTAATTACTCTAAATAGTCAGATATTTTAGTAGACAGTTTTTAAATCGTCACAATAGGCAAATTTAAGCTATTAATTAAAAATTATCTGATAACTATAATGATTATACTTATAACTCCTAATTTTCAACTCCTAACTCATTCTCCCTATGTTCAATCCCTTAAGTATCGCCCCAATGATGGATAGAACAGACCGTCATTACCGCTATTTTATGCGTAAAATTACCAGTCGTACTTTGCTTTATACTGAGATGGTGACGAGTGCGGCAATTATGCATGGGGATAAAGAGCATTTGCTGGGATTCTCTGAGGAAGAAAAACCGTTATCGCTGCAAGTAGGAGGAGATAATCCCGTAGATTTAGCAGAATGCGCTCGTATTGCTGAAGGTATGGGTTATAACGAAATTAATTTGAATGTGGGTTGTCCTAGTAGTCGAGTACAAAGCGGTAATTTTGGTGCTTGTTTGATGGCTCAACCGCAGCAGGTAGCCGATTGTGTAGCAGCAATGATAAGTGCTACAAAAATACCCATCACCGTCAAGCATCGTATCGGAGTTGATGACTTAGACAGTTACGAGGACATGGTAAATTTCGTGAATATTGTTTCTCAAGCTGGATGCGAGCGCTTTACAGTTCATGCTCGTAAAGCTTGGTTGCAGGGATTAAGTCCCAAAGAAAACCGTGATGTTCCACCCCTGAGATACGACGACGTGCATCGTTTGAAACAAGATTTTCCGCATTTATTTATTGAAATTAATGGTGGATTTAAAACTTTAACCCAAGTACAGCAACACTTACAGTCAGTTGATGCCGTGATGATTGGACGTGCAGCTTACGATAATCCTTACCTTTTCGCCACCGTAGATAAAGAATTTTATACGGAATCAGCACCGTTTTTTAAAAGACATGAAATTGTCGAAAATATGTATGATTACATAGATAAATGGACATCGAAAGGATTGAAGCTGAATAAAATAACCAGACACATGCTGCAACTATTCGCAGGAAAACCCGGAAGTCGTGCATGGAAGCAGCATATTACCGAAAACTCCTGTCGCTTCGGAGTTGGTTCGGAGGTCGTTCGGGAAGCTTTAGCGAAAGTTCCGGGATGAGGAAGGGAGGGGGTAGAGGGGGAAGAGAGGGTAGAGGGGGAAGAGGGGAAGAATTACTTTTAATTTTTAACTCTTAACTCTTAACTCATAACTCCTAACTCCTAACTCCTAACTATTTATTCACCTTTAACC
>JBCBHT010000264.1:0-10329 GCA_038525335.1 Cyanobacteria bacterium J06621_15
CAGCAAGCAACACACCCTACGTGTTTTATGTCCTCCGGACACGCTTCGCTAACAATAATCAAATAGTAATCCTATATTAGTAAATAAAGCCGTAATAGATTTGTATATAAGGCTTTTGAAATTATAAAAAAACAAAATTTTCAGGAAAGTGACAGAAGAAAGATAGTAAGTTTAATTTACCTAAAATCAAATAACCACTAACAACTAACAACTAACAACTAACCACTATCTACTAACAACAATTCAACGCGCTTGCAAAACAACTAGTGTCATATCATCATTATTTTGCCTATCTGAACCGATAAATTGCTTAACTTCATTAAATAGACAGTCAAGTATTTCTTGTGGTTCTTCGTAATGCTTGCAAGCGTTGCTAAAGGCAAGAATTAGGCTTTCTTCATCGAAACGCTCGCCGGAAGGAGAAGCAGCATCGGTTAAGCCATCGGTATAATAAATAATAATATCGCCAACTTCTAAATATATTTGACCATTCTCATACTGGCTGTTGGCTTCCAAACCGATAAGCATCCCATTAGTATCCAATCGGCTCACGGTTTTTGTTGCAGCGTGCCACCATAAAGGTGGATTATGCGCGGCATTACTGTAAGATAATAGCCGTTTTTGTGGGTCGTACTCCGAGTAAAATAAAGTAATAAAGCGACTGGAATTATCCAAATCTGCATACATGACTCGATTCAAGTTTTGCAGAATTCGGGCTGGAGAATTAAGGTGTAATACCTCACCTCGTAACATTCCCCGCATCATAGTCATAATTAAACCCGCAGGTACCCCTTTACCCATCACATCACCAATAACCATAGCCCAGCGATTGGCTGGTGCATCATCGCTATCTTTACCTTTAATCGTCAGGTTATGATTTGTGGGAATAAAATCATAGTAATCTCCCCCTACCTGATTTGCTGGTTTACAACGAGCCGCTAAAGCTACACCAGGAATATTGGGACATTGACGGGGCAAAAGTCGCCGTTGGATTTCTGCACCAATTTCTAATTCTTGGTCGAGACGTTCTTTCTTACGTAATTCTACTCCTAGCTCATCATTTTCAATTGCTACTGCTGTTTGATCTGCGACCAAACGTACTAGTTTTTGCCTGGTTTCGGTCCATGTATATTCGGGGTCTTTACTCAAAACGTAAAGCCATCCACGTTCCTTGTGTTTAACCAGAATTGCAGTACCAAAGGCTTGCATATCCGGTCCCAGACAACGATGCATTTGAGCATCTAAAATACCTGTAGTGGTAGCCAATGGTGTAGCGTTTCTGGGCAAAGAAATTTGGCTGCTAGCTGCTTCCAATGCTTTACGTATATTTTTGCGCTGACGGCTGTCTTGCCAATGTAGCTGTTCTAAGCGAATTTGACCGTTTGGTTTGTAGAGAAACAAAGCACTACCATCGGCATCCGTTACTCTAGTTGCCATCAACGGAATTAATTCCAAAAACTGATTTAAATTATTGAAACTCCGCAGAGCAAATCCTAAAGATGAAAGCAAATCTTGGATTTTATTCTGCTCCCGATGCAGCCGTGCCACAAGCTCTTTGAGTGCCACTACAGGAGTGACATCTGAGGGACTGCTATTACTATCAGCTGGTTGGGAAGGCAGTTGAGACACAGGTGGTTATATTATATTGCTATGAAAAAAATTTGACTAAATTCAGATATCGATAAATCAAACAAAGTTAAAGTGTTGCTAAACCATATTGGGTAATGGTTTATAAGTTTAGCAAGAGTAGAAAGATAATTAGAGTAAATTTTATAACTATTTTGTTGTCTGATTTGTTTTGTTAATTTGTATAGATTTCTTCCTTGCAAAGATTTGGAGTTAAACACCAATTTGTTTTCGGGTCGGAATATTTCTATCTCATCACAAGTTTTTAATCTTTTCATAACTTTGCTATCAAATCATATACCTTCGGACATAAAAAATATACATCTTAACGTATATAGGGATAAGTAGTGTTTTTCTCAATAATTAGGTAGATGTCATACGGGGTGATAGCCTTTATGGGTGAGACACTCGCAGTTATAATACTCTTTGCTAAATACATCAATTATGATGTTATTAAGAGTATGACAAAAAATACAAAAATTGCGTATCAAATCTGGAAAAAGTATACCCCAAGACCTTTAAATTAAAACTTTCTACAGATATTTTTTTATGATTATGTTTTTAGCTTGTATTTCCTCTCTATAATGTATTCACTCTTAGCTATAGCCAATCGGCAAGTAGTTAAAAAGTGCAAAATATTTTACAGGTAAGACTATACAAATAATTTGGCGTTAATGTTTAAAAATATGAATAGCTCCCCAACCCCCAATTTTGCAAGAGAAATTTATTTCAAAGTTCCCCAAAATTGGTATATTTAGCGGTCTGGTTTTAGATACCAATCGGGGATTCATATCTGTTTGAGCAACGCTAATAATTTAGTCCTTACCTGTGAGGGAAGATAACATATAAGTGACATAATTCCCAATCTAGGAAAGCGGCAAAATGTATAATGCTTGTCAGTTGGATGTAATACAAGGGAAGCTTGCAAAAATACTTTTGTAATTCAGCTTTATCTGATTATTTTTCCCGACCGATTGTAGAGACATAAAAATTTACATCTCTCAACAATTGGGCGAAAAACTAACCACTCCTGCATTAATTTAGAAAAACACTACCCTTGGAAAATGCTATAAGCTAGGACATATACATTACAGTCCATCCCGCTTTACTTTCATATTTATACAGCTAAGGGATTTACTTGCTTTAGTAAAGGTCAACGGATTATTTCTTTGTGTAGCCGACTAACAATAGTAATTTACACCTGCTCAACTACTAAGCAACGCTTCTACAAATTCGTAGCTAGAAAAAGGACGTAAATCCTCCATACCTTCACCAGCACCGATAAAGCGAATCGGTAAACCTAACTGTTGTACTACCGCAAGAGCAACTCCTCCTTTAGCGGTTCCATCTAACTTGGTTAAAACGACACCACTAAGTTCGGCAGCTTGAGAAAAAACCTCCGCTTGTCGCAATCCATTTTGACCTAATGTAGCGTCTAGAACCAACAGTGATTCTACTTTGGCATCAGGAGCTTTTTTATTAATAATTCGGCGGATTTTACTTAATTCTTCCATTAAATTTTTCTTATTTTGCAGTCTACCTGCGGTATCTACTAGTAACAATTCGGTTTCTCTTGACTGAGCGGCTGCTATCGCATCAAACACAACTGCTGCTGGGTCTGTATTTTTCCCCGGATTTGCAATTACTTCAACCCCGCTTCGTTCTCCCCAAACCTTCACCTGCTGGACTGCTGCTGCTCGGAAAGTATCTGCGGCTCCAATCAAGCATTTATAACCAGACTTATTCGCCAAATGAGCAATTTTTCCGATAGTAGTAGTTTTACCTGCACCATTTACCCCAGTCATCAACCAAATATTAAAACTTTCTTTATCTGGAGTGAATGAAGCGGTTTCCGGAGATTCTTGCAGGGGTTTATCCAAAATATCCCGGAGAATTTTTTTCAGATAAGCAATACCTTCTTCTGGTGGTAAAGCTTCTTCCCGCAATTTCTCCTGCAAGCGATTAATAATGTAATCTGTAGCTTCTATACCAACATCGGCTTGTAGTAACAAAGCTTCGATTTCATCGACTGCGTCAGCATTCAGCGGTCCTTTACCGACAATCGCTTTAAGCTGATTCACTACATTACGACGGGTTTTGTCTAAACCTTGTCGTAACTTTTTCAGCCAGTTAATTTCTTCAATCGAAACATCTTCGGCACGTCTACCTTGTGCTGCGAGGACTTCCGTAGACCATAAAAACCCTTCATCAAAGGCTATTTCGGGTGTTTCTTCAACTGTTTGTTCGGTTGCTTGTTCGCTGGTGTCTTCCGATACGGTGGGTGATTGTTCTGTTTGAGAAGTTTGAGTTACTTCTATTGCATTAGCGACAAGTCTTTCTTGCTTGGCTTCCCGCTCTGCTTTTGCTCTTTCTAAGAAGGATAAATTAGCAGGTGCTGCTGGTTCGGGTACATCTGATGTTTCTACTTCAGATATTGCATCTTGCTCTGTAACCTCTGCATCCCATGTTTCTGCTTCCGATGTACTAGTAGTAGTGGATTCTTCTACAACTTCTTCAGATTGGGAAACTACCTCAACTTCTTCTTGAGGAGATTCGGCAATTTCTTCAGGTTGAGAACTTACTTCAGTTTCTGCTTGAGGAGATTCAGTGACTTCTTCCGGTTGAGAAACAACTTCAGTTTCTGCTTGAGGAGATTCAGTAACTTCTTCAGAAACAGTTTCTTCAGCTTCAGTACTTGTATCAGATGCAGGTTGCTCAGATGAGTCAGTGGATTCAGTTGTTTGTTGCTTCTGACTTTGAATATTCTTGTAAGCAGCTTTAGCAAAAGCCAGCAAATCTTCAGTTTGGGCTGGTGGAGATTCCGGTTCTGAAGATTCCTCGTTTGACTCTGTACTTACCTCTTGTTCAACTTTTTCTTGTTCCTGCTTCTGTTCGGAAGAAGTATCGGAAGAATTTTTGTTTTGACGACGAAACCAATTAAAAACCATTGCAGAAAATAAAGTTGGCTATAAAATTACTTTGATTAATTATTAATTATTAAGGAGAGGGGGAAGAGTGGGAAGAGTGGGAAGAGTGGGAAGAGTGGGAGAGAAATTAATTACTCATTACTCATTACTCTTAACTTCTAACTCCTAAATGCTCACTTTATGTCCTTCGGAGACGCTTTGTTAACGCTGTTTGCTGATAACTGTTCGCTAGCAACTTTTTTCTGTTCGATGAATCTACGTAAAACACCATTAATAAATCGATGTCCATCCTCTCCACTGTAACGTTTAGCGAGTTCTACAGCTTCATTGATTGCTATTCTTGCATCAATATCAAAAAACTCCATATCAGCTACAGCAATACGGAGAATATCTCGGTCAATTTGAGCAAGTCGGTTTACTTGCCAATCTACTAGAGCAGTAGATATCTTTTCATCTATTACTTTGCGCTCTAAGGTAATAATTTTGATTAGATTGATAGTATAGTTACTTATTTCTTTATATTCTTTTCCATAAGTTTCTTGACCCAATTCCAAAAAATCCAAGGTATAAGCTAATCGATTAATTGCTGCTCGGGTATATTCAATTGCTTCTTTGACCATTGTCCTAGAAGTATTTAAATCAGCAGCGCGAGTTTCGCTTGTTAAAAGTCGGTCGTTACCGTTCCTTAGTTCGTCAGAAGCATTTTCTAAAGAATCTTTTATTTCCCCTCTTAAAGTGCGTATTGCGTCAAGTACTAATTCAGGAAGTTGTTCTTCTGTTAACTTTTTAGGACTTACACGTAACTGAGAAAGACTTAATAATGTCAGTTCACGAGCAATTTGACGGGGTGTACGTTTACGGTCTTGCATAGCAGTATTAATATAATTCGGGTAAGTGACAGATAAACTCTTACCACGGTTAACAGTTGACTTTGACGCGAAACTAATTGACTATTCGCGTCAAAGAAAATTAACTTCTATAAAAATTAATCATTACTGCTCAAAATACCATGCTACTGGGTACCGCGAAGCAGCAACAAGCATTAACCTTCTTCAACCGGAATTACTTGTCGCTTTTTTTCTCGCGCTTCTATTTTACGTTCTTTGGGGATTTCCAGAGGAGGTAAAGGAGCATTGGGAGAAACAATACCACCAGATATTAAGACTTTGAACGCTTCTTCTATAGACATTGAGAGGTTAACCACATCTTTTTCCGGAACTACTGCATACCACCCTGTAGTGGGATTGGGAGTAGTAGGAATAAAAACGCTTAACATGGTTTCTGGCATGTGGGATTGAATATCGCTGCTAACATTACCCGTAACAAAACCAATTGCCCATATTCCGGGTCGCGGATACTCTACTAAAATAACGCGGCGAAATTTACTGTTAGTATCTTTTAATAGCGTTTCTAAGAGCTGTTTAAGGGTTTTATAAATCTGTCCCGCTAACGGAATTGCTTGTAAAAATCGCTCTCCAAAATCCAGCAGCCATTTACCCGCAATATTGCGAGCCATTAATCCAATTAAAAGAATACTTAATAGTGGTACTGTAAATCCCACCAAAAAGTTTAATATATTAATTAATAAAGGGTTTAACCCCTCAAAAGGATTGAGTTGTTTGGGTATTTGAGTAAGGAAATCGATTACCCAAATAGCGATAGTTACAGTTAACCAAATAGTGGTCGCCAAAGGAATTATTACCAGCAAACCAGCAATCAGGTCATTTTTTAAGTCTTGCTTCCAGCGTTCGTAACCCAAGCCTACCCTCTCCTTAATACGGCTAGTGGAATTCCGATTATTGACATTCATACCCGCGATTTTAAAGTCTAATTGCTTTGAATATTTGCTTTTTCAAGCTGCACGCCCGTTTTTCATTACTTTAATTTTGCCTGCATTACTAATACAAGAATATTGGCAATCAGTCATGGACTTGATAATTATATTGCCTCCTTACACCATAATCTCTGTTCCATCACTTTATTACCATTCCCTTCAATGAGAGAATATTAATTAAAGCGTTTTTAACATATATTTTTCACAGCACACGAATATAACCTTTGAGGCAAAAGGTTGATACCCATTATTTGGGCTGTATCACAACTAATTATCTAGTAAATTAACTAGCTTTTACGTTCAGAAGTCACGACGGAAGATTCACCTTATAGAGCCTGCACTAATATAAAGGCTGCAAAACATACACAAGATGTTTTTCTGTCTTAAATTAAGCAGCTAACTAGTTCATACACCTGAATTTGATTTTTAAGACTTGTAAAGGATTCTTCCAAGTCTTTCAGGATACTACTAATACTACCGCGCCCTACTTTATTACTGTTTACAAGCTATAGGTAAACATCAAAAGCTCGTCCGCGCTAGTTTTTCCCACTGGCAACTTCCCAATGAACACTGTTAACTATTATAAAAAAATAGTTGAATATATTAATTTATATTAAATGTAACATTTAAATTTGAAACGGGGGAATGGGGAATGGGGATTGGGGATGGTTAGGAGTGGCAAATAGCGAGTAAATTTATGGTGATTTCGATTTTCAGACGATTGCTAATATTCGACCGCATTAATTTTGACGGGTTTGTTTTCTTTCAAACGTCGGGAGACGTAGCAATACGCCCCGTCTCTACACCAGTTATTTTTAATGGGACAGACCACTAGGGTGTTGGGTTTCATGACTTCAACCCAACCTACAAATCTAAATGATTTTTAATTCCTAACTGTTTACTGTTCACTGTTCACTGATAACTGATAACTGCTCACCGTCTTGACACTTGGTGTCGGGATATGCTTCATTTCCCAGACTTTGAGCATGATTAGGTATTCGTAGAAGGCTTGTAAAGTACACCAGGTGAATCCGGCTCGTCCGTCTAAACAACCTCTAAGAATAAAATACATGTACAAGAACCTTACCATTGGTCTACCAGGTACTCGTAATGATAGATTTTTTAGGGCACGACGACGTTCTACTTCTGTTTTGCCGAAGAACAAATCGTGCCAGTTAATATTTCCTTTTTCCAATTGGTGCAATGTCTCTCTAGCTTCATCAGTGGAATAACGGTTATGCTTGTCAATCCACCGGCTCAAGCCTTTACCAGATGTGTAGTGAGGATAAGTTTCTTTTAAAAAGCCGGTATTTCCGTCACAGACTTCTCTTTCGGTATGACCGTAGTCTGTAAACCACACTTTCCCGTGACGGAAAAGCCGTAATTGATAACGAGGATATTGAGTACTGTGACGAATCCAAGTGTTCATAAACATTACTCGTTCTGCTGCGTAATAGCCGATGAGATTATCGGTATTTTTAGTGGCTTCTACACATTCAGCAAATAATTCCGGTGTCATCCGTTCATCGGCTTCGAGAATATAAACCCAGTCGTACTTTGGGGATATATTTTCTAACATCCAGGTGCGTTGTTTCCCGTGACTTTCAAAAGCATGTTCAACAACCCGAACCGGGTACCTATTCGCTATTTCCACAGTGCGATCGCAACTTACCGAATCCACCACAATAATGTCATCCGACACCATAGCCGATTCAATACAAGCAGCAATATCCAACTCTTCGTTATAAGTCAATATGTAAATAGTAATCATTTTAAATAATAGTATTTTAGTATTAGTATTTTGTTTAAATGAAAAATAGTTAGGAGTGAGGAGTTAGGAGTGAGGAATTAAGAATTTTAGAATTTTGGTAATAAACTATGAGGGCAACATGAGAGAACAGAAGTTCGGAGTGGTTAGAAGTAGATAAGTATCAGTGATAAATTCATAATTCAACTCATAACTCATAACTCCTAACTCATAACTCCTAACTCCTAACTCTCCTCAACGTGCGGTAGCTTTGCGCTTTCCACCACCAGAGGTTGCACCTTTACTTCTCAATCCAGTCCAGCCAATAATTATGTAGCCGATGGAAAGCAGTAAGCTGCTCATACCGACTCGTAATCCAGACTTCCAAGCTGAATCTTTAGCGCGTTTTACAGCTGCTTGTTTGTCTTGACGAATCTGAGTTAAGCGTTGATTTGCTAGTTGTGTTGGGTCGCTTTGTTCGGCGATAAATGCATCAAGCGCTTTTGGGTCAGCCTTAAACTTCTTGAGTAATTCTTTCTGCTGCTGTGGAATTCTATTATTTTTTAAGGCTTCGTTATATCTTGTATCGTCCTTAAGCAGTTCGCTAAACTGAGCTTTGATTTTCTTTTTCTGCTCTTCTATTTGAGCTTTTGCTTGGTCAGTATTTAATCTAGCCTGTACCTGCTGTAGTTGTCCTTGAACTTGGCTTTCTGCTTGCTCTGCTCTTGCAGTTACTTGAGCAACATCACGTTCGCTGATTTGTCGCACGTTATTGAGATGCACGGGGAAAATCAACAAGAAAATCAAACCTAAGATACTTGACAAAATTAGTGCGGGAAATCTCAGGTCAATACCTGAAGGGCTAGAATCATCAAAACTATCAACCCAATGTCCCGCGAATAGCATACCCAGACCTACCAATGGGACAATTCCTCGGTCAACGAAAGCAGTTGCTAAACCGGTCTGCCATGCAGTATTAGTTGGTTGGGGAGGGAATGAAAGTATTAAAATATCAACTAGAAAAGACAAAATTAAGATTATCCCTACCACTTTCATAGTGCGGGAAGTATTTACAGTAGCCAAACGATTAACCATTTTTGTTTTAATCTCGCATTCAATTACAGTGATTGTCCTACATAAAGTTACTTGAGCAATTGTTACCAATACTCTAGCTACTGTTGAAAAATGGAGTAGGTTCAATACAGGTGGAAATTTTAACACCTATGTTTGGGATTACACCACAGTAGCAAAGGTTGTTTGAGCTGTCTTCGGCAAATTTTCGTACAGAGAGAACAGTTAACTGTTCACTGATAACTGTTCTCCCAGATTGGTAAATCCTCCGGTCGGTCAACATCAGCCAAGGTTGGTAAGTAACCAATTGATAAATTAAATTGCTGGGCAATATCCACAGTTTGTTGTAATACCTTGCTGGTTCCCCAGTCTATGTTAATAAATAATTCTTTGATGGCACGCTTTAAACCAATTAGATAATAGCCGCCATCAACAGCAGGACCGAGTAATAAGTTGCAATCGTGAATTTTTTCAAATGCTTGTGCCAAAATTTCAGCATTGACACCGGGGCAATCAATGCCGATGATAACTACTTGTTGGGCACCTTGATTAAAGGCACTTAGAAAAGAGTTTTCCATCCGCTTTCCTAAATCACCTTCTCCTTGAAGCTGGTAATTTAATTCTGTTCCCAACCAATTTTGCATCAGTTGTAAATTACCACCTACAAACCTGATTTCAAAAGATATTGCAGCCGATTCTTGAAATTTTCTGACTTTGGATACAGTAAACTCCGTCATTTGACGTTGAAGATTTGCAGCACCTTCAACTCCCAAAGCCGGTATCAGTCGAGTTTTCGTTTTACCGGGTTGGGGATAGCGCGTAAAAATAATTAGGTGTTGTTTGGCAATTTTGGGTGAGCTATCCACGAAAATATAATTTTGAGAAGTTTTCTAAGGTCTATTAGCGACAGCGTAACGCACCATTATTAACAAACTAAAATAACTGATGTAGAGACGTTATATATAACGTCTCCCGACAGTTCCAAAGAAAACCCAGTCCTTCAGAATTTGTAAAAAGGACTAGTACTTTACCACATTAATTTTGTGGGGTAAAGAAGTCGCTCCGTAGGTTGGGTTGAACGGAGTGAAACCCAACACCCATGTTGGGTTGCGCCCCGCATAACC
>JBCBHT010000265.1:0-10305 GCA_038525335.1 Cyanobacteria bacterium J06621_15
CTTCTAATAAGGGTAAATAATTTTGTTCACTTACTTACGTAACATTTATATATTATGCGATCTAATGTAAAAATATTCTTTATTTAATTTGTTTTATATCAAGATTGTGATTTGCTTTCTATAGGAGTAGAGCAGGTTATATAAGGGGTAATACCAGAAAATACGAAGTAATTAAGCATTTATCAATCATTCTATAATAAGGCTTTTAGGCATTTTCAAACATACTTCAGTATGCTACCCATTGAAGCATTCACATTTAACTATCAGTATTGACAATTATTATAATTACACTCGATAAAAAGAGTTAGGTATTTATCTTCAAAATCTAACCTGACATTCCCACTTAAGATTGATTTTTCACAAAAGTAAATATGTTCAAATTAATAGTGAGTTGAAGAAAAGAGAAAATCAATTATGC
Organism: Cyanobacteria bacterium J06621_15; assembly: GCA_038525335.1. Classification (GTDB taxonomy): domain Bacteria; phylum Cyanobacteriota; class Cyanobacteriia; order Cyanobacteriales; family Nostocaceae; genus Rivularia. The sequence goes on from JBCBHT010000265.1 coordinate 419, forward strand.
GTAGAATTAATATTGGTCTAACAGAAGAACAACGTAAAGGTGTTTGCGACTTGTTGAATAACGACTTAGCAGACGCTTATCTATTATTAGTTAAAACCAAGAAATATCATTGGGATGTTGTAGGTCCTCAATTCCGCAGTCTACACATGCTATGGGAAGAACACTATCAAACATTAACAGCAAATATTGACTCTATCGCAGAACGCGTTCGTGCTTTAGGTGGTTTTCCTGTAAGTACTATGGAAGGATTTTTGAAGTTAGCTTCTTTAAAGGAAAATCCAGAAAATTTACCTTTAGCAACCCAAATGGTTTCTAAATTGGTAGATGACCACGAGCAAGTTATTCGCAACTTACGCGAGCATATCGATACATGTGCTGATAAATTCCATGATGAAGGAACCGCTGATTTCCTTACCGGATTGATGGAAGGACATGAAGAAATGGCTTGGATGTTGCGTTCCTTTATTGAAGGAGAATCTCTACAAGCTGATGGTCAAGGACCTGCAAAAACAGCTGCTGCTGCTGTTAACTAGAAGATAATTTTAGATTTTAGATTTTGCGGAAAGTTGGGGGTGTAGATTCTCTTCCCCCCAAACTTTCCAAGACGGATTTTGGATTATAAATGTTTACAAGCAAGAACGTTTCAGCTTCAGAAATCCCCGAAGTCCTCAAACTTATTTACACAGGACTTACGCAAAGCTAGTTTGTCATTGCGAGCGAAACGTTAGCGAAGCGTCTCCCGAAGGGAGATAGTGTAGCGAAGCAATCTCAGCGTTTATGCGATTACTATGTCCTGTCGGACACGCTCCGCTAACGCTATCGCTCGTAATGACGCAATTTCGTTATTTTTACGTAAGTCCTATTACAGTTAAAATCTAAATATGTCCTATCGGACACGCTTAGTCTGACGACTCACTGCGTGAACGCTAACGCAAATCCGTCTTGAAAAGTTTTGGGGGACGGAAACCGACACCCCAAACTTTCCGCAAAATCCAAAATTGCCTGACTCATATTATTGATGAATTGCGTCTAAGACAGGGGAATCAAAATGTCCGATTATAAAGCAGAACGTACTATTTCAGCCGTATTTAAAGAGCAAGAGCAAGTAGATAGCGTCATCCGTCGTTTATTAGACAGAAAAGTCTCCCGCGACCATATTTCGGTTATGGGTAACAACTTTCAATCTGAAACTAGAATTTCCGGTTTTATTAGTAAGAAAGATGTAATTTTCGGTGGATTAAGATCCGGTGCTATTTTTGGTTCTCTATTCGGTTCTTTATTAGGTTTGCTCTCTGGTGTAGGAGTACTTTTTATTCCTTTTGTAGGTCCTGTTGTAGCAGCAGGTCCCATTGGTGGAGCGCTTCTAGGAGCGGCTAGCGGTGCATTAGCAGGAAGTGCTGGTGCTGGTTTAGCTTCAGTACTGGTAACTTTAGGTATGCCTAAAGAGAAAGCTGCTATTTACGAAACTCGCTTAAAAGCTGGAGAGTTTATCGTCATGGCTGAAGTTCCTGCAGGTAAAACTGGAGAAATCTCTCTGCTGATGGAAAGCGCTGGTGGTGAAGAAGTTCATACTAGCGAAGCAGCTTTACCTCGTGCTTGTCCTGGTAAGTGTAATAATCCTGAAGATTTAGCACCTGAAGTACGTTCTCACCTCTCGGAAGATGCTCAAAAAACTTTCATTTCTGCCTACAACAACGTTTTAGATGAATTAAAAGATGAAAGCAAAGCAGAAGAAGCTGCTTGGAATGCAGTTCACGAAAAATATGAGGAAGATGAAAATGGGGTTTGGTCTAAGCAAAGGGTAAATGCTTAGGTAAACACTTAGGAATATTAAGGATATAGTATGAAATTCGATTTAATAAATCACTTTATACTTTATCCTTAAAGACTCCAAGATTAAAAACTTCAAGATTTATCAATTATTTAGGGGATTTTATAGTTTGAAATACTAAATATAGTAATCAATATTATTGCGTAAATCCTACTCAAAAAAATTAGGAGTATGAAGTAATAACAGCACTTTGTACTTCCTCTTTTATTCCCTAATTTTAATTTTTTTGAATAGATTTCTCCTATTACTTTATCAAGTATAGAACTAAATATTTCTCTTGAACCTAAATAACCAAGAAAAAATCTAATAAAAAAATATTAATTATCATCAACAACTGAAAAATGACTCAAAGTAAAGAATTTCGTCCTACTCCAGAAGAAATACCCGGACAAAAACTAGATTATCCTGCTAAGCAAGCGGATATGACTCCGCAGCCAGATAGCGATTTATCTAACTATCGAGCCGCTGGTAAACTGCAAGGTAAAGTTGCTTTGATTACAGGTGGTGATTCTGGAATCGGTAGGGCTGTTGCTATTGCCTATGCGATGGAAGGTGCGGATGTTGCGATTATTTATAATCAAAATGATGAAGATGCCGAAATCACTCGTAAGGCTGTAGAAAAGAAGCAGCAAAGTTGTTTAAATATTAAGATAGATGTCCGCGATTTCGCAGCCTGTAGTCAAGCAGTAGAACAAACAATAAATAAATATGGAAAACTGAATATTTTAGTTAATAATGCTGCTTATCAAATGGTTCAAGAAAGTTTCGAGGATTTAAGTATCGAACAGTTTAAGTACACTATCGAAACTAATGTTTACGGCTATTTTTATATGGTAAAAGCAGCGCTACCTCATCTTCAAGAAGGCGATGCGATTATTAATACAGGTAGCATTGTCGGCAAAATTGGTAAAGAGTTTTTGATTGATTATTCTACCAGTAAAGGTGCCGTTCATACTTTTACTAAATCACTGGCGTTAAACTTAGCCGAACGCAAAATCAAAGTCAATGCTGTAGTTCCCGGTCCGGTATGGACACCGAATATTCCGGCAACTATGCCCAAAGAAATGGTAGATAATTTTGACAAGGATTCGGCACTAAAGCGAGCCGGACAGCCAGAGGAACTCGCACCAGCTTACGTATTTTTAGCATCCCAAGACAGTAGTTTTGTGACCGGTGCCTTAATTGACGTAACTGGCGGACAACTTTCTAGTTAAAATTTGTTATTTGACACAATATGTACCTTTATAATGCAGCTAAATATGAATTGTGAAGGTACAAAAATGCAGTTACTGCTTAATGGCTAATAATCAATAATTAATAACTAATAAACCATCAAGTAAATGCACAAATATTGCGACATAATTATTAGAAGGAATAGTGCTGGAGGGGGAAATAAAATATAAAACTGCGTCAAGTAAGCGGTGAATTAGAAAAATACTCTTGCAAAACTACGAACAAAAACAATTTTTCATAAAAGTTACCAGTTGAAGATACATAACCAAATGGTTATGTTTAATTCATTAGTAATCATAAATGAATAATTATACGACTTGATTTTCTTAGACAAGTAACATTGAATGTTATAAAAGTTATTGCGAATCATTCTATAGATTATTCTATGCAAAGCAATGACTTACCTAATGTTGAAAATCGTGTAAAAATAACAAAAAATAAACAAATAAAAGTTTATTATCGTCTACATAAACAAGAAGCTATCACGCCGCCTACAGCATCAATTTGAAAAGACGCTCAAAGAAACCTTGGTTACTACTTGTTCTAAGCATATCTATCTGATTGAAAACTATGAATCAATAGAGATAAATTTGCTGATTTACAAGTGCTTTAATAGTTAATGTTCTAGATTTGAATGATGATACCCACCATATAAATAAACTTTATGTGGTAAATTCAAGTTTCCTCCCTTCAATTGGGGCAATAAATCTGACATTAACGATAGTTGCTAATGCTGTATTGTGTAACCAAACATCTCAAGCAAAAAAACAAATATAAGTTTAGATGTTAGTAAAGCGGTTAATAAAACAAAAAAGTTTGATTCTCGAAATACACCCCGAGCGGTGAACCCAACCAAAACTAAGTTGAAGCCTTCAGGAGTTTTTGATTAACATGCAACCAGTAATTGATAGGGGACAAGACAGCGCATCCGCCGCTCAAAGGCTAAATACAGATACAGTGCGTGCTTTTTTGGTTCAAATTGGACGTGTACCATTGCTAACTCGTGAGGAAGAAATCTTTTATGCTCAACGAGTTAAACAGTTAACGCAATTACTGCAAATTAAAGAAGATTTAACAGAAAAATTAGGTGATGAACCGTCATTTTCTGTATGGTCTGATGCTGCACAAATGTCAGAATCTCAACTCAAAGAAATCCTTGACCAAGGAGAGATTGCTCGACAAAAAATGATTGAAGCTAACTTACGTTTAGTTGTGGCGATCGCCAAAAAATATCAGCATCGGAATTTAGAGTTTGTTGATTTAATTCAGGAAGGAACTTTAGGTTTACAAAGAGGAGTAGAAAAGTTCGACCCTGATAAAGGATATAAATTTTCTACTTACGCTTACTGGTGGATTAGACAAGCAATTACAAGAGCTTTAGACCAGAAAAGTCGTTCCATCCGCTTACCGATTCACGTATGTCAAACTCTGAAGAAAATTAAGAAAACACGTCGGGATTTAACTCAGAAATTAGGACGTACCCCGACAATAAATGAGATTGCTCAAAACGTTTCTTTAAAGCCTTCTCAAATTCAAGATTATCTACATATGTCCCGTCAACCCGTATCCTTAGATTTACGAGTTGGTGAAGGACAAGACACCGAATTGCAAGATTTACTAGAAGACACTAGTTCTTCCATTGATGATTATGTGAACAGTCAGTCATTGCGAGAATGTCTTGATGAAATGCTTGTTGAATTAACACCCCAACAGCGGGAAGTAGTAAACCTACATTTTGGTTTAAGTGACGGACGAGAATTAACATTAACAGAAGTCGCAAAACGCATGGACATCTCTCATACAAGAGTTCGACAGCTACAGCGTCAAGCAATCGCTCGCTTACGTCGTAAGAAAATGAAAGTAAAAAGTTTTATGGCAAGTTGAAAAATGGGGAATAGGTAATGGGTAATTGGTAATAGGTAAGATTTAAGAGTTATTAATCAAAACATATCTCCCCTCTCCTTAATAAGGAGAGGGGCTGGGGGTGAGGTTAAACCCTACCTCAGTTGCTGTAGGAACGCTATAAACTTATAATCTCCCATTAATTATTTACAATACCCAATGCCCTATTCTCAATGCCCAATGACCGTTAAAAAAAGCAATGTTAAAATCCTGGATGGTAATCGGAGCCGTAACTTTTATAGTGGCTCTTGGAAGTAGCATAATTAGACCTAAAGATGTCAAATGGTTTAAGCGATTGCAAAGACCAAGTTGGCTAACATTTGAAAAATTGATTCCAGTTATCTGGACAGTAATTTTTATTTGCGGTGCTTGGTCTGCTTATATTGTTTGGGAAAAGGAACCCGGTAGTTCTCAAACTTGGTTTTTAATGGGTTTTTATCTATTAGTTGAAATAGCTATTGTTGCTTTCAATCCGGTTTCCTTGTGGCTGCAAAGTATGAAAGCAGGAGCAATAGTAGGAGGAATAGGATTTGTTCTCGGATTGATTTTAACTTTATTTGTTTTACCAGTATCTATTTGGGCTGCGCTATTATTAGTACCTTACTTAATTTGGAGTCCTATCGGTACTTACACTGCTTGGGAAATACATAAATTGAATCAGTGAACAGTGAACAGTAAGTAGTTAATAAATTAATATATTTTAGGTTAACAATTGGTTATTAAATAAAAAATATTTTTCACAATTAACTTATTCTTTTTATTTCGTCTTATTATAGATTTTATAAATAAAAAATATTATCGTAGTGGGGGCATATTACTCCTTATTGACTATTCTCAATAACTAAAATCAAAGTCTTCAAATACTAGTTATGATATTGAGGCTAGGAACCAGATTCAAAGTATCTGGCTTTTGTTACGAATGGTTCAAGATTTGAGATTAAACGGATTTTACTGATTTCATTTATTGAATTCTTAATAGGAACTAACAACTGAAAACTAACAACTAATATATGATATTTTTACAGGCACCATCACCGTCACCGTCACCAGCAGACGCAAAAGAAGAAATAAGTTCAGCTTGGGATAGAACAATAGATTTATATGAAAATACTATTAACAGATTGCCAAGTATTATCTTGGCAATTATTGTTTTTATTGTCTTTTTCTTTTTAGCTAGGGGTGTTAAAAGATTAATTAGACGATTTACGCGCCATCGTCGAAATGCTCGCAGTTTGGGAATGGTTTTGGGTCGGTTAGCTCAGGGTGTGATTATATTAATTGGTGCATTTATAGCTCTAACAATTGTTATTCCTTCGTTTAAGATTGGCGATTTGGTGCAGCTATTTGGAATTAGTGGTGTCGCGATTGGTTTTGCTTTCCGCGATATTCTACAAAACTTTCTTGCAGGAATTCTAATTTTACTTACCGAACCTTTTGAAATTAACGACCAAATTGTATTTAAAAATTTTGAAGGAACTGTAGAAAATATTGAAACGCGAGCGACTACCATTAGAACTTATGATGGTCGCCGAATTGTAATTCCTAATGCTGAGTTATTTACTAATTCCGTCACTGTTAATACTGCTTTTGAAAACCGACGCATACAATATGATTTTGGTATCGGTTATGGGGACGATATTGACCGAGCAAAACAGTTAATTTTAGAAGCAATAAGAGAAACTGAAGGTGTTCTCAGCGACCCTCCACCAGATGTCATCGTGGTAGATTTAGCTGACTTTACCGTTAATATTCGCGGTAGATGGTGGATTAATCCTCCCCGTCGCGCTGATGCTTTAGATTTTCGCGATAGAGTACTCACCGCAGTTAAAAATAAATTAACAGCTAACGGTATTGATATGCCGTTCCCAACTCAACAAATCTTGTTCCACGACCAAACAGAAGAGACGGATGGGGACAGAAATCGTCAGCGAGAAGGATGGCCAGCTTATGGAAAAGTTCCCAACAGTCGCAGTATTGGGGGTTCGTTAAGCCGACTTATCAAAAATCAATCTCAGAGCAGAAGTGAAGATGGTAATAGTAACAATGCTTCGATTATTGATAAATAGTAAGCAATGAAAAATATCAGACTGGGTAAACTGTGGGATTCCCTTAATTCAAGCTACTGGTTTGTACCTACGGTGATGGCAATAATTTCAACATTGTTAGCATTTGGTTTACTCAGACTAGATAGACTTAGTTACTACGGTCCAATACAAAAATGGGGTTGGATTTACACTGGTAGTGCAGATGGTGCCCGTGGTGTACTTTCAACAGTCGCCGGTTCGACAATTGGTATTACTGCAACGGCTTTTTCTATCACCATCGTGGCTCTTCAGCTTGCTTCTTCAAATTTTGGTCCAAGAATTCTGCGTAATTTCATGCAGGATATAGGAAATAAAGTAGTACTTGGTACATTTATCAGCACTTTCGTTTATTCTTTGTTAATATTGCGAGCAATCTACGGAAGCGCTGATGATAGAAATCAATTTGTACCCCATCTTTCGGTAACGGTAGGAATTATTTTGGCAGTAGTTAGTACTGGAGTACTGATTTACTTTATCCATCATGCATCTACTATCATTCAGGTTTCCTATGTAATTTCTCAAATTAGCCAAGAATTAGATGAAGCTATAGAAAGATTATTCCCTCAAAAAATTGGATATAGCGAACCCGAACACAAGTATCCGAAAGCAGAAATTCCAGAAGACTTTGATAAAGAAGCTTTTCCCATCAGAAGCTCAAGTAAGGGTTATATTCAAGCAATCGATGACGACAAGTTAATGGATATAGCCTGTAAATATAACTTGATAGTGAAAATATTAACTAAACCGGGGAAATTTGTCGTTAAAGGAGGTCATACCGTCAAAATTATTGGAATAAATGATGATAAGACTCCTCCTTTTGACGAAATCCGCAAGCAAATTCACAAAGCATTTATTGTAGGTAGAGAGCGTAACGAACAACAGGATGTGGAATTTCCCATAAATCAACTTGTAGAGATAGCGTTACGTGCTTTATCCCCCAGTCTCAACGACCCCTTCACCGCTATTCGCTGCATAGACCATTTGAGTGCAGGACTTTCTCGTTTAGCTCAAACTAATTTTCCTTCCCCTTATCGTTATGATGGATTTGAAAATCTTCGTGTAATTGCTCATCCGGTTACATTTTCAGGACTAACCGATGTTGCTTTAAATCAAATTCGTCAGAACTGCTTAAGCGACGCAGCAGTAACCGTTCGTTTATTAGAATCAATCGCTGTTATCGCCGAGTATACAGAAAAATCTTCAGATAAAAAAGCCTTACGTCGTCATGCAGATTTGATACTAAAAGGTAGTCGTCAAGGATTGTCTTTTGATGAAGATATTAAAGATGTTGAACAAAGATATGCAGAATTTTTGAACGCAAACGGGAGTAAGTGAAAGTTAAAAGTTAGGAGTTAAGAATTAGGAATTAGCATTTTACTCCCTATAAGCATATGAAATAATACCTACGAAATACATCTTCAGCTAGGTGTTATTGATGGTTATCAATAATTATAATTTTAGGGAAAATAATCTTTCCTCACAAATTCCTCAAATTATTAACTTATAAATGAAACATAATCATCTAACTGAATTTCCCTAAGTAATTTTTGAGTTTGTGAAAGAAAATCTACTACAAAAATTTAGCAGTTCGCTTATTTTCATACCAATAGTTTGATTAAAAATAGCTTAATATTCCGTAAAGCTATTAGCTGAAAAGCTTGTTTTCTGCCTCAGATTGTTACTAAGTGTTAAGCTTTCTTTTACAAAATAATTAAGAAAAATCGGTATGGTATTGCTCCCTGGTAATATTTTAGGCAATCTGTTGGGTTCGTAGTACGAATACACAAAATAAAAAATACTTGTCAAATTAGCTATAGCTCGGATACGATAATTTACTGAATCAGGGTCATGACAAAATACATTGGTAATACGAATAAACAATTACCATCTTTAAAAAAGGATACCAAAATGAATTCAACTGCTTTGAATTACGTTGAAGAAAAAATAGTTTCAATTGAACTTGATTCTATCCGTTTGCAAGCAGAAATAGTTTTGCCTAAAGCTTGCCAAGGAATGGTGGTATTTGTACATAGTAGTGGTGTTGGTAGTTATAGCACTCGAAATCGTTATTTAGCTCATTTATTGAGACAAACAGCAGGGGTTGCAACCGTACAAATCGACTTATTAACTCCACAAGAAGAAGCAATTGATTTACGCAGCAAACATTGCAGTAGCAACGTCAAATTCCTGGTCAAAAGATTAATTGGTGCAACAAACTGGCTGGTTAATTACTCTCTTACCAGCCATTTAAAAATTGGTTATTTCGGAGAACAAACGGGTGCAGATGCAGCTTTGCTTGCAGCAGCAGAAAACCCTACAGCAGTAGGTGCAGTAGTTTCTTGTAGTGGAAAAACTTGCTTAACACAAGATGCTTTATCTAACCTACAAACACCCAGCTTATTGATTGTTGGTGAAAATGACTTACCAGCAATTACAACAAATCAAGATACGATTGAACAGATTCAAACTGCTGATAAAGAATTAAAAATCATCAAAGACGCAAGTCGTCAATTTAAAGAAAGTGGTGCATTTGAAGAAATGGCTCGTCTAGCTAGCCATTGGTTTAAACAGCATTTATCATCTGTCTCGTATCCACAAAGCGGTGCAAATGTCTATAAGTCTTTGTACAGAAACCGAGCCAAAACAGAAATAAATCAGCGAATTACCACAATAAAATAATCATTTCTCCAATATTAAATTTCTTAAATCCTCCTTTTCTTAAGGGGGAATTTTTGTGAATAGGAAGTAGTAAGTAGCAAGTAAGTAGGTCGGCACAAATAAATATGACTATGTAACAGAATGTAAATCACCCTCAAAACCTTGCGATGATCCACACC
>JBCBHT010000266.1:0-10288 GCA_038525335.1 Cyanobacteria bacterium J06621_15
AAGAGGTACGGTAACTACAGAATTTATAAATAGAAAAAATGGTAAAAAAATAAAAAAAGGAACAAAAGCAACAGACGATAATTCACTCAGAGAATACAATTTCGATTTCGGTGGTCAAAGAGTTTCTGAATTTTATGTTGATTTATCTGGAAGCGGAGCAATTACTGGATTGAACTACTATCGAGAAGAAACTAAGAAGTTAGCAAGAAAAGTACCCGAACCAACTTCTATTTTAGGTTTAGCTGCTATCAGTGGTTTAGCTGCTGCTTCCTTAAAACGTAAGCGCAAGTCTTCCAATATCTAACTAATCTCAAAAAAATACTTTCTTACTACAACCATTCTAATCACCTAATTAATTTTCTCCCTCTAACCAAGGGAGATTTTTTTTATTTTTATAGGGTTCGTAGTAAGGAATCTATCACTTGAACCCAGTTGTAGGTTGGGTTAGGCAAAAACAATATTAAGCATTGTCTAAACATTAAATTTCAACCTAACCCAACAGTATGATTCGTGGATTATGCAAGCATATTGAATCAATCACAAAAAATCGATGTTGGGTTACTTTCCTGTCTAACCCAACCTACGAGACTTGATTTAGTTAACAGTATTAACTAACAGCAGCAACTTCCCTTCCTAAATCCTGGAACATCGGAGTACTCAAATATCTTTCTCCGAAAGAAGGCTGAATCATCACAACCAAACGACCTTTGTTTTCCGGACGCTTACCGATTTCAATTGCAGCACATAAAGCAGCACCGGACGAAATACCGGATAATATTCCTTCTTCTTTAGCTAAACGTCTTCCCATTATCATTGCATCTTCATCGGTGACGGTAACTATCTCGTCAATCAAGTCTTTACGTAAAACATCTGGGATGAATCCAGCACCGATACCTTGGATTTTGTGAGGTCCCGCTAGTCCACCACCGAGGACGGGACTGTTTTTTGGTTCAACTGCAACTACTTGAAAACTTGGCTTGCGTTCTTTGATTACTTCAGCAATTCCGGTGATTGTTCCACCGGTACCGACACCAGCAATCAAGAAATCAACTTCTCCGTCGGTATCTTCCCAAATCTCTTCTGCTGTAGTTTCGCGATGAATTTGCGGATTTGCAGGATTTTGAAATTGTTGGAGCATATAAGCATTTTCGGTATTCGCGACAATTTCTTCAGCTTTAGAAATTGCTCCCTTCATTCCTCCTTGGGCTGGTGTCAGTTCCAAAGTAGCTCCATAAGCTTTGAGCATAGCCCGTCTTTCCAAACTCATGCTTTCTGGCATTGTCAATATTAAACGATAGCCCAGCGCTGCTGCTACCATCGCCAATCCAATCCCAGTATTACCGGATGTTGGTTCTACTAAAATACTTTTTCCTGGTTGAATAAATCCCTCTTCCTCAGCCGTTTTAACCATATTTGCAGCGATACGGTCTTTTACGGAAGCTGCGGGATTCATTCCTTCTAATTTCACCACAATTCTGGCAACACATCCTGCTTCTTGAGGAATTTTGTTTAATTCAACTAACGGAGTTCTACCGATAAGTTGAGTCACATCTTTAGCTATTTGCATTTCTCGCATCCCAACATTTCTCTCAATCATAAATAATTTTGGGGAATAGGGGATAAGAAGTAATGAGTAAGCAAAAATCAATTACCAATTACCAATTACCAATCCCCAATTCCCAATCCCCTACTCCCCCATCAATAATGAGTACAAAATTCTAGACCCCCACCTTACGAGTACTAGTACCTCTGACCGAAAATACTAGAACCCATACCCCCAAATAAATCTGAAATTCCGCTAGTAATTGAATTACAACTGCTTGAGTGCAAGTTTAATTAATTTAATAAATAAAAGGGTCGCAGCTTTGAGTCCTTAATCATTTGTTGGCTGATATAACTTTTATAGGATTTACGCAGAGATTCCCCTCTACCCCCCCGTTCATTCGGGGGGGCTTCTTAAAACCCTCTGTATTAAAAGTCCTAGCAAATAACTATAATTATTTGATAATTACTTTCTTTCCGCTCCTATAATTACCGATTATTCATCAAATTTAATGCTTTATAAAAATATCCAAAATGGCTTCCAGTTAATTTATAAATAAAAGCCATGATGAATTTAAAGCTTGTCAATGTATTTGCTACTAGTTTAATTACTTTGGCAATCATTTTTCCTAGCTTAACAATATTTGGTTGGGTATGGGAAAGACATATAGAGTTTGTTCAAACTCAGCAAAATGTTTCTATCTACAAGCAAATGACTGACAGCGAATGTTCTGCGTATTTATTACAAGCTGATTCGCTTATAAATAATGATTTATCTAATTTGTATTCAATTTCAGGTAGACAAAATTTAAATTTATCACAGAATTATCAAAGTCATAATTTATGGAGATGGTTTTGCTTACTGATACCATTTTGTATTGGAACAGCAATTTATTTTTATGATAGATACTTAGTTTATCGCGCTAATATTTTTCAGCAGCAAGTAGAAATGTTGGAAAAAATATGGCAGCAAAGTCTAGAACAATAGTCTCAACAAATAGTAAATTTTAACAGTAAATCTCAAAAAAATTATGGCTACAGAAGAGCGTCAAAATCAATATTATGTTTTAATTGAGCAATTATTAAAATGTCCAAATGGTAAAGAGCCAGAACTGATAGAAGCAAATTCAGAATTAGTTGATGCGGAATTTATCAAATCAACAATGCAAGTCGCAACATCATTTGCACATAACGGAAACGAAGAAGGTGCAAAATTTTTAATCCACATTGCTAAAGAATTATCCAAACAATTAGGATTTTACCCTGAAGTTACAAATAAGGAGTAAAAATGCAGTTGACGGCGAATGAGGCTAAGCAAATTGCTTTAGAATTCATTCTTAACGAGTGGAATATTGCAGAAGAACATAGAGACTGGTTTACAATAGTAGATTGCCGCCTCATTGGTCAAAGTTGGTATATTGTTGAAGTAGCTGTAGCTGGATTTCCTGACAGATGGTACCTTCAAGTTTACGACACCGCAGAATGCGACCCTAACTATACATTTATCTCTCCCGTTCGCGGTTGTGAAGGATATACCGACCTTAATGATTTACCTGAATTACTTGCAGAAGTTTTAGTCTGTGAACGTAATGCTCGGTAATTGGTAATTGGTAATAGGTAATTGGTAATTGGTAATTGATTATATTTGTACGTTGTAATGGTTTTCTTCTTGTAAGAAAGCTTTTTTTGATTTTATATCGAGTAGGAAGTAGGGAGTAGAAATAATTTATATTAATGCCAAAAAATTTTCCTAAATTATTTATGAGATTTTAGAAACCCGGTTGGTTGAAAAAACCGGGTTTCTGGCACAATAATATATTCACAATGTTGATTATTATTTATTATTTATATGTTCTATATTCTCTATGTTAAAAATATTAAATAACAGTCAAAAACAAACATTTAAGTAATAATAAATCAATCATTGGAAGTATTTTAAAAAAGTATTGATATGCTATATTAAAAATGCATTACAATCTACAGAAATATATTGCGAAATGATTAGCGAAGAAACTCTTGCCAAGGAATTTATTCGAGTCATCAGCGAGTATTATCCAAAAGTAGGGGAAGTGCTTGATGGCTGTTATATTAAAGTGGTCACAAATTACTGGGGAAGACCTCCTAAAAGCTTGCGACACATAGTTATTTATTGTCCCGAGGACATTATTTCTTATATAGAAACTCACAAACAAAAACTTACAGATGTCGCTGAAAATATGGGATTAGTTCAGGTTGTATTTCGTAACGCTTCGCGTTTATTGCGAGACCCGATGTCGAAGATAAAGCAATCCGACCCGCGTATGTGGTTAGATTTGCAGTGGGTTTCTAAATGAGAAATTATAAGATGTTCGCGAATATTGTTTATCAATAGGTTGAACTCAACAATAGTGCAAAAGCTAGACTTGATTAGAATTTAACTGTTAACAATATTGTTGCGAATTGAATAAAACTTCTCTGTATGGATTATGGATTTTAGGAAAACGATAATTAAAAATTCGTTTTGGAAAGCAACTTTTTGCACAACAAAGCATCCGTTGTTAAAATCCAAGAATCCAAAATCCAAAATCTAAAATCCGTCTTGGAAAGTTTTGGGGGAAGAGAATCTACACCCCAAACTGTCCGCAAAATCGAATAACCCCAGAGGGCTTATATTATGATGAATAAATCTTCCCTTCATGGAGACGATTTACCACCAAAAGAAGTAACAAAGGGTGACAAAATGTTGCTTCTAGAATTAGAAAGAACTACCGGAAAATGTTTCTATGATTCTTGTGATGCTATCACCCAAGCATTGATATCAAACTGTTTTTGGTATCTGACAATTGATGCTGAAAATCTCACATTAGTAATTCACGCTCCGGACATCATAACTTACTGGCATATAGTCAGCAATATTGTTCCAATGGGAATGAAGCTCGAACCTCTTGCTTCGAGTGCTAAAATTCGCGTAAATCCACCACCAGGTAAAGCGACATCCTTTGAAATTGGTGTGGATGAGGTATCAGCTTTCCGGGATTGGTTGTAAAGAAGCTGGTGAGTCTTGTCTTATTAATTTTATTCCGAACAACTAATTGGTTTTCCTCCCGAAGCTCTATCAACCAGTTCCTCTAAACGAGATTGACCGAAACGTTCAATAGCTAGTAAATTTTCCGACTCTCCAGCAAACTTTTCATCAGCATCGTCCATAGTTAAAGCTGCTATATATCCAGCTTCCTCTACTATTTTTTTAACTCTTTCGTCATTTTTACCAGTTGGATAGGTAAAGTAGCGAATTGGTTTACCTAATTCTTTCTCTAGTATTTCTTTTGATTCTATTATTTCTGGAATCAGTTCTTCATCAGATAGCTTAGTTAAATCTGGTGGATGGGTTTTACTATGACCGGCTATAGTTACCAAAGGGTCTTCAACCATAGTTTTTAGTTGCTCCCATGTGACGTGGGAGCGACCTGTATTAATACCCATATTTTTTGTATAAACTGAAAAAACCGCAGGATATTTATATTTTTTTAGTAGTGGATAAACATATTCATAATGACCACCATAACCATCATCAAAGGTGAGTAGAACAGGTTTTTCAGGTAGCGGACTTCCGGTACGTAAATGAATAATTAACTGGTCTAAACTAATCGGAGTTACACCTTTGGATTTCATTAACTCAAAATCAGCTTCCAATTCTTCCGGAGTTACATCAAAAAACACTTCCTTTTCCGGTAAAATATCGTGATACATCATTACCGGTACTTTTGCTTTTCTCGCTTTATCGTCTATATTTGGTAAAGCTACAGCATCGAGAGAAAAAGGAAGATTGGGATAAGCTTGAGTTTTAATCAGTATTTTGTTTTGAGATAAATCCTGATTCCAAGGCTGTAAATTTCTGCCTATAGTTTTATACTGTTGACAGAACTGCTCTAAATTTATCGGAGATGGTTTAATTTTTACAGAAGCAGAAGAATCGCCGTTTTTTTCGCTTTTAGAATAAAAATTTAAAGCTAATAAACCAGTAGCAATTATCAGAATACCACCAATTAAAGGGATAAACTTCAGAAAATTATTTGGTTTGGGCTGCATAAGATTAAATATAAGGTTTTTGGTTTAATTTTTAGTAAAATATGCACCCATTCAGCAATTGAAATCTTTCTTTTCCAACGGATTTACAAGATTTCTCTAATAGCTGAATATAAAAACCTTAAATATATGACTTAGCAAATGCAAGACTAGAAAATACAAAGTTTAAAGGTGATGAGTAAGGAGTAATGAGTAATGAGTTGGGAATAAAAATTTTCTACCCTCTCTACCCCTTCTTCCCCTTCTCTTCATATCTTTTAAATTCACGGATACAATTTATCCCCACTAACCGAATCAAATAAAAATACTTTTTGTAAATCTAATTCCAAATTCAATTTATCTCCAGGACGAAAACGGATATTTCCGCTTATCTGTACGTTAAGTATGATTCCAGTTCCCATTACAGCTACTCTAATCAACGTTTCCCTTCCCAAAGGTTCGACTAATTTCACTTCTACTTGTAAAACCTCGGTTTGAGATTCATCGCTAATTTGTATGTCTTCCGGACGAATACCCAAATCAATATTTTGTCCTGGAGATAACCGCAATTTCTGCTTGATATTTTCAGGAATAGCCAATACCTGACCGTCTACATCAAAACCCGCACTAGTATACTTCGCCGGTATAATATTCATCGGCGGATTTCCCAAGAAAGTCGCTACCATCCGGTTCGCGGGAAGAGCGTAAATGCTTTGCGGTTCGCCAATTTGCTGGATGCGTCCCCCACTCAAGACCACAATCTTATCAGCCAAAGTCATCGCTTCAACTTGGTCGTGGGTGACATATACAGTAGTAATACCGATATTTTGGTGTAGCTGCTTTAACTCAGCCCTCGTATCGTCTCGCAACTGAGCATCCAAATTTGATAAAGGTTCATCCAACAAAAATACTTGCGGTTGACGTGCTATCGCTCGACCCAAAGCAACCCGCTGCTGTTGTCCCCCAGAAAGCTGTTTTGGTTTACGTTCGAGTAAATGCTCTAAAGAAAGAGAACGTGCTACAGTTTCCACTCTTTCCCGAATCACCTTTGAGTCAACCTTCCGCATTTTCAATCCAAAAGCAATATTTTCTGCAACGCTCATATGGGGATACAGCGCATAATTCTGGAACACCATAGCCACATCTCGCTGTCTTGCTGGGACATTATTCATCAACTTGTCCCCAATCAAAAGTCTTCCAGAAGTAGCAGATTCCAAACCCGCAATAGTGCGTAAAATAGTAGACTTTCCACATCCCGAAGGACCCACCAAAACCCAAAACTCACCATCAGGAATAGTGAAAGTAATGTCATCGATAGCGGTGACGTTATTAAACTTACGCTTGATGCTTTCTAAAGTAACGTTAGCCATGTCGATTTTGGATTTTGGATTTTAGATTTTGGATTGATAATTGGGGATTAGTAATTGGTAATGACGAGAGGGGGTAGAAATTTTCTATTCTCAACTCCTTACTCATTACTCATTACTCATTAATCGCTACTTGCTACTTGCTACTTGCTACTTGCTACTCATAACTCATAACTCCTAACTCCTAATTATTTTCACTTTTCCCAAGCCGGATGAGACAATAATGATGAAATTGTTCTGACACCTCGTAACTGATTTGATAAAGGTAAATGACCTTTGGGTGCATCTAAATTCCAGATAAATTCGTTGGGATAGCGAGTCCAAGCATTACCTTTTTTCCAACCAATTTTTACCCAGAGGTTTTCCCAATTTTTTCTCAAACCTATCCACATTTCTCGCTGTACGGAAAAGCCAAATTTCCCTTGGGAATGAATTAACCATAGTTTGTCAATGGTTTGTAAATCCGTAATAGGAAACTTTTCAACCTCGGAAAAATACAGCCATTTTCTCTTTAATGCTTCCTCTCCGGAAATTTCGCACATTTTTTGTAGCGTCAAACGGTCAGCTTCTTCAAATTCTTGGTTTGCTAATAGCTTTTGTAACTCGGAGTAATCAATATTGCAGTCGGATTTTAAGGGTACAATTCCTTGGGGAAAATTAGCCTGTAAAAATTCTTTGGCTTCGGGAAAATCCGATTGATAAAGCACTTGATAGACTTTACCATCGACTAAATTTGCTGGAATATCCCGACGCTTTGATAAAAACTCCATTAACACCTTTAATCCTTCAGTACCAGAATTAGCCAGTTTTTCCACTAACTGCTTCTGGTTTTTTTCAGACCCTTCGGTTAACTGGAGACTAAGGGATTCAATATCGCTGTTACTACCGTAGGAAATTGTTGGGTCTGTCATGATGGGGGGTTTCGTGAAACGCAAATGAATCAGCTTAGAGTTACTTTTTATAAGCAAAGACGGTTTTTAACTTGCAGTCAATTGGTAGACAAATAGCCTTAATCCCAATTTTTGCTGCCATAGTGGAGGTGCGTCTCGCCCGTCAGTACGGAATATTTTCTCATGAACTGCACTCTTTCTGCTGCTAATTTTTCCTTAATTAGCTTTTTGTGAATTTTTTTTTGCGAAATTTTATTTCAATTTCCGCTCTCATAGTTCTTTATTTTGCTGTATATTCAAGGGTAAAGCACTTTTAGCGTTCTACATCAGTGCTATTTGGGGAATTTTAAAACTGCATCTCCTAGTTTAATGAAAGCAAGACGTGACAAAATTTGAAAGACTTGCTGCTTAACCCCGACGGAGTGTGTAATGTACGAAAAACTTAAAGCCCCTACAAGCGGACAAAAGATTACTTTTAAAAATGGTGAACCCCAAGTTCCCGATAATCCCATTATTCCTTTCATTCGCGGTGACGGTACCGGTATTGATATCTGGCCTGCTACTCAAAAAGTACTCGATGCTGCGGTAGAAAAGGCTTATAAGGGTAGAAAAAAAATTAACTGGTTTAAGGTTTACGCGGGTGATGAAGCTTGCGATTTATACGGAACATATCAGTATTTACCACAGGATACTTTGACGGCAATTAAAGAGTATGGTGTTGCTATCAAAGGACCTTTGACGACTCCCGTTGGTGGTGGTATTCGTTCTTTGAATGTAGCTTTACGACAAATTTTTCAACTTTACGCTTGCGTGCGTCCTTGTCGCTACTATCCCGGTACTCCTTCTCCTCATAAAAGCCCTGAAAAGCTAAATGTCATAGTTTATCGGGAGAATACGGAAGATATTTATTTGGGGATTGAATGGAAGCAGGGAGATGAAATTGGTACAAAACTGATTAAATTACTTAACGAGGAATTGATTCCGGGTACTCCCGAACATGGTAAAAAACAAATTCCTACTGATGCTGGAATTGGAATTAAACCAATTAGTAAAACCGGTTCCCAACGTCTGGTACGTCGAGCTATCAAGCAAGCTTTAAGTTTACCTAAAGACAAGCAGCAGGTAACTTTGGTACATAAGGGTAACATTATGAAGTATACCGAAGGAGCTTTCCGCGATTGGGGTTACGAGCTAGCAACAGCAGAGTTTCGCGACGAATGCGTTACCGAGCGGGAATCTTGGATTTTGAGCAACAAGGAAAATAAATCCGATATTTCCAATGAAGATAATGCTCGCATGGTTGACCCAGGTTATGATTCCCTGACACCAGAAAAGCAACAGGAAATTGTTAAGGAAGTGGAAACGGTTTTGAGTTCCATTTGGGATAGTCATGGTAATGGAAAATGGAAAGAGAAAATCATGGTCAATGACCGGATTGCTGATAGTATTTTCCAACAAATCCAAACCCGTCCCGACGAGTATTCGATTTTGGCTACCATGAACCTCAACGGTGATTACTTGTCCGATGCTGCTGCTGCGATTGTTGGTGGTTTGGGTATGGGACCAGGTGCGAATATTGGAGATAGTGCAGCAATATTTGAAGCAACTCATGGTACAGCTCCGAAACATGCTGGTTTAGATAGAATTAATCCTGGTTCGGTGATATTGTCCGGTGTCATGATGTTGGAATTTATGGGTTGGAATGAAGCAGCGGATTTAATTAAAAAAGGATTGGGAGAAGCAATTGCAAATCAAGAAGTAACATACGATTTGGCTAGATTAATGGAACCCAAAGTTGAACCATTGAAATGTTCCGAATTCGCTGAAGCGATAATTAAAAGGTTTTAGAAGGGTTAGTTGATAGTTGATAGTGGTTAGTTGTTAATAATTAATTTTTGTAGGGTGTGTTGTCTTGGAAAACAACGCACCTTTTTTATGTTGATAATTATTCTTGATAATATACCTCCCTCTCCTTGACAAGGAGAGGGGAAGGGGGTGAGGTTTATCAAAGTGTATTCCACCCAAATGAAAATTCTTATATAAGCAAAAAATCTGCGATCGCATAGTTTGATATAAGTAAAAATTATATTTAATATTGAGTTGGTATTTAGCAAGAAACAACAATATTTATCCAGACTAGATATTATCGGATAATTAAACAGCTTAGTGGCTAAATTTTTCGGGTGTATTTACCATGAATATAGTAGGACTACCAACAGCAGAACAGCTAAAAACTTGTTTTGTCCTCAGTGCTTCAATAACTACTATGTATCAAACAATTAATTTAATTCGGATAGATGAAAGAACAAAAGAAATTTATTTTTTAGCCGGAGAAGAAATAGAGTTAGTAATTTTAGAAAATGGTGAATGGAGTTTTGTATAATGACATTTCCGCTCTCATAGTTCTTTATTTTGCTGTATATTCAAGGGTAAAGCACTTTTAGC
>JBCBHT010000267.1:0-10273 GCA_038525335.1 Cyanobacteria bacterium J06621_15
CGCGACAACACACCCTACGTATGTTATGTCCTTCGGACACG
This sequence comes from Cyanobacteria bacterium J06621_15, assembly GCA_038525335.1. Classification (GTDB taxonomy): domain Bacteria; phylum Cyanobacteriota; class Cyanobacteriia; order Cyanobacteriales; family Nostocaceae; genus Rivularia. The sequence goes on from JBCBHT010000267.1 coordinate 42, forward strand.
CTCCGCTAACAAAAATCAAATAGTAATCCTATATTTAATTAAAGCTTTTGAAAAAAATATTTTAAATATAAAAGTAGTTATACTTATAGCTAATCATAAGCCATGAAATCAAAGCAGACAAGTATCTAAATAGAGAAAAAAACGGCTTGTTATTCATTCTTAAGATAGATTTAGCTATCTATCTAAATGATTATCTTTGTAATCACAAAAATATATCTTAGATTTAGTATACTTTGACTCTTCAGACAGAATAAATATAGGTGCCAAATGTTTAGAATATGTGTTCTATAGAATTTTAATTGTTAAGTAAATTTTACCAGTGTAAATATGACATCTGAATATAAAAGAGCAGTGGGTGTATTTGCTACTCGTAGAGATGCACAAAGAGCTTTGCAGGATTTAAAAGATTCTAACTTTGTAATGGATAAAGTTTCTTTAATAGCACGGCAAACTGAAGAAAGTAAAGACATTGCAGGTATTGAAGTTAAAGAAAAAGTAGGAAACAAAGCCGATGAAGGAGCTACCGCTGGGACTGTTACCGGAAGTGCTTTAGGGGGGCTTACCGGACTATTAGTTGGTTTAGGAATGCTAGCCATACCTGGTGTCGGTCCAATCATGTTAGCAGGTGCAGAAGCAACAGCCATAGCAACTACCCTAGCAGGAGGAGCGATAGGTGCTGCAAGTGGTGGATTAGTTGGAGCTATGGTCGGTTGGGGGATTCCCGAAGAACGAGCAAAAGCTTACAGCGAGCTTGTTTCTAAAGGAAGCTATTTGGTAGTTGTTAAAGGTACAGAAGCTCAAATCAGCCAAGCTCAAGATATTTTGAGTCGTAACGGTATTCAGGAATGGGGTATTTACGATATTCCGACTTCTCCAGCGAATCAAACAGAAGGTAAAGTTTTAGGTAACTATAAATATATTGTTGGTGTATATAGAATGCGTCACAATCTTAAAGACGCAATTAGTGCGATTAGGGACACCAACTTTCCCATGACACAAATCTACATAGTTGAAAAAAATCCTGCTCCATTTGCAAGTATTAGTTCAATAGACGTAAAGCCAAATTTAGAAAACTATGCAGGTTTAGGAATATCTGAAGAAAGAGCTAGACATTACGAGCAGCTAGTAGAAAGAGGAAATTATTTAATTGTAATGAGCGGAACAGATAATGAAATTAATCAAGCAAATTCGGTTTTACAAGAACAAGGAATTGAAGATTTGAGTATTCATGACCCTTCCGCTATTTCAGTTAACAGTGAAAAGTAAACAGTAAACAGTAAACAGTTATCAGTTATCAGTTGCTCACCGGTCGGGTACGGTTCATCAGGTAACTAGTAATTAACCTTTGACCTATTCTCTATTACCAATTACCTTCTTCCCAACTTCAGTAAAAAGAATTAAAACTGGAATAATTTCTAATCTTCCCATCCACATAAATACAATTAAAACTAGTTTTCCTAACCAATGTAATTCGGGACTTGTGACACCAACTGATAAACCTACGCTTCCTAAAGCTGAAGCAGCTTCAAATAAAACATCGCTCAAACTATAATCAGGTAAATTAAGCTGTAGTAAGATAAATACGCCAATAGTTAATACTACTATCCACAGAAAGCCTAGAATTGCTGCTGCTTCTATGCGACGATAAGATTCTGTTTCATTGACAAATTTACCATCGAGTTTATAGCTAATTTCTTGATTAGATGTCAATGTAATTCTGCGGAGTCTCCAAACTGCTCCTTTGCATAAGAATACTAATCTATTCAACTTAAATCCACCTACAGTAGAACCAGCAGTACCACCAACAATCATTGCTAAAGTTAATAATAATTTAGCGCTATCATTCCAGTCACCTATTTTAGTAGAATTAAACCCGCAAGTTCCTAAAGCGGAAGCCCATTGAAAAACTGTATCCAGCCATAAACTCGAATCTAAATAACTATAATTTATTAAAGTTAAAAACCCAATTCCGCTAGCTAATAAAAACCATAAAGCTTGATGCTGATTATCGCTCCATAATGCAGACAAACGTCCTTTAGTTAATAATTTATGGTGAACCGGAAAACTAATAGCACCGATAATCATAGTTGGAATAACAGCCACTTTAATTATCGAAGAATAAGAGCTAATGCTATCATCTTTTACGCTAAATCCTCCAGTAGACATTCCTGCCATACCGTGATTTAATGCTTCCCACCAAGGCATTCCAGCAATTCTAAATATAAAGATACTACCAATTGTATATATTAGATAAATCCACCAAATTCTTCTTGCTGTAGCTTGCACGCTTGAAGCAATTCTTTTATCTCTTCCTTCACTAGAATAAAGCTGATAAGCATCAGTAGTAGGTTCTAAAAGCGATATTATCAAAACAATAACACCGACACCACCAATCCACTCCATAAAACTTCGCCACCACTGCAAACTATAAGGTAATTGACTAGCACGAACTGCAACAGATAAACCAGTGCTAGTGAATCCAGAGAAAGCCTCAAATAGAGCATTCCAAGGATTTTGAAAATTCAGCATAGTTTGAGATGTTTCTGGAGAAGCTGACAAATTTGAGGCTATCATGAATATCGGAATTGCGCCAAAAATTGGTACAATCAACCAACATAAAGCTACAGTAATCATAGCGTGGCGAATCTTGCTTTCTTCAGCACCCTTAGAGAATAAACGAAATAGCAATTGTCCTATTATTAAAGGTGCAATACCGCAAATTAAAAAAGGTAAAATTGCATAATATTCCCCCCAAACTAAACAAATAGGTATCGACAATAAAGCCATTATTCCCGGTACATGAAGAAATAGTCCAATGTCACGAAGAATGGTTTTAGTATATGAGTTCATTTAATTAGTAAACAGTGAGAGTGAGTAGTGAACAGTCAGCAGTCAGCAGTAAACAAATATAAATAATTAATCTTATGATACTGATATAAATTGGTATTATAAGTTTAAGCCTGATTCCTGTTTACGGAAACCAACCCAAGATTAAAATCTGATTTTTTAAATCTATCTAAAGACTTAGAGGAAAAATTAGGAGTTAGGAGTTAGGGATTTAAAAGTATTGACTGTTAACTGATAACTGATAACTGATAACTGTTCACTGTTTATGTTCTGCTAAGAGCCGCAAATATTTCTCGTTATTTTTTGCTTGCTGCCATTTTTCTTTGAATATCGCTGCTGATTCCGCTTTCACGGGGTCAACTTGATTCGGTAAAATCTCTCGACGCAATTCTTTTTCTTCTTCTTTTGAACCAGCTTTCTGCGGATTGCTACGATATTTTCTACCACTTTTATGATTAGCATATCGACGCGCACGAGTATAGCCCATTTGTAAAAACTTTCGTGCCATATCCGCACCAACAAAATCATCTTCTTTAAGATAATCTAGAAACAATTGATAAATTTTATCGCTCGATTCTTTAGCAATATCAGGTGTTTTAAATCTCCAATATGGTAAAATCTCGGATTTATAAGGTTCTACCATTAAAACTCCCTGTTCTCCTTTCCCCACTGTATAAAGTTCGGGAGACTGACGGAAATCTATATTTTTATAATCTAATGAATAATCAAATTTTTTCATTTAAGTTGTTAATGGTTAGTTGTTAGTTGTTGGTTGTCGGTGATTATGAATCACTGTTGGCTGTATGTCCCTCCGGGACACGCAATAAATAAGGTAGCTGTGTCTTTGCGGACACGCTACGCTAATGCTGATAGCTGAAAAAGCGTTGCTGATTAAAAGTATGAATAGCCCCCCAACCCCCAATTTTGGGGGAGAAGAATAATTTAAAGTCCACCAATTTTGGGGGATTTAGGGGGCTAGTAGATTTGATAAAAATAAATTCATACTTCAATATGGCTAACGCCACGCTACGCTAATAGCAACGCAGCTGAAAAAGGGAAAAGATAAAATTATCTTCTCCCCACTAATAGTTCCCTATAGCTTACGTAGTAAATTTCAGCAATTAACAATTCACCATGAATAAATACTAGATTTCATAACATTCTCTAAATCACGTTGAAGAAATCTAAAACTGAATCGACTTACACCTTCTCTTTCATCGGGTCTGCTATGTAGCGGAAGTTCTCATCAGAGTTCCAAGGACCGCGCTGGTCTTTACCGTTGGTAGATAAATTGTAGTAAATATCCACGGTGGAATCTGGTTGGATATTTCCAAAAAACGGCTCGGTCAATTTATCCATAGAGTCCAAAGCTTTCATGAACATCTTGGTGTGAGAAATTTCCCGAGTCAGTAAGTGTACCAAGGTTTCTTTGGTTCCTTGGTCTGGTGCTAATTGAATCAAAGACTCATAAGTAGTACGCGCACCTGCTTCTGCTGCAATGTTTGCACGTAAATCGCGCACCATGCTACCACCCTCATTTAAATAGGTTGCAGTCCAAGCAGAACCCTGTGAATCTAGAAAGTGAGGTCCTTTTCCCCGTACTGCAAACAGAGTGCTTTTGAATGCGTCTGTTTGGTCTACGTTAGAGGTATGTACTTCGATGAGTTTACCAATCATTTCTAAGTGACTAAACTCTTCGGTAGCGATATCTTGCAGCATATCTCTGATACCTGCATCCTCGGTGTGGAAAGACTGTACCCAGTATTGTAAAGCTGCGGAAAGTTCTCCAGTTGCACCACCAAATTGTTCTAGTAAAAGTTGAGCAAAACGAGGATTTGGTTCGTCAATTTTTACTTCTTTTTCGATTAATTCCTTTTTATGAAAAAACATTAAATATTCTCCCTCTCTTTTACGGACAGCATTAATAAGATTAGATTCAGCTGTTTTCTAACTAAACTAAATTTAGTGTCTTTCTCTTTTCTCTGCTATCGATATTAGGCGATACCACCTCTGTTCAACCTTTACCAGTAGATAGATTATCGAATTATATTTTTTATGTATAAAGTAATAGATACAAATTAAACATATGGAAGATTGAATAAGATTTTAATTAAAAATTTTTCCAAAACAATAAATTTGCTTTTCGATTTATTTATATTTTTCTGAAAAATTACACTCAAATTACATCTCTAGCTAGATTTATGATTAAATATTTTTAGGCAAAATCAATAAATATCGAATAATATTCGTAAGTACTACATTATTGCCGAACCACCGCAGTTTACTATGAGTCGTAGAAAAGCTTGTCTAATTTTCAACCCTGTTGCTGGTAACACTGACTCCGAACTAGAATTAGAAAGAATAAAAGAACTTCTATCTTCTCAATTTGAGTTAGATATCCAATTTACTACGGAAGAAATCGGTGCTGATAAGTTAGCTCAAGAAGCTGTAAAAACAGAAAAATTTGATATTATTATTGCTGCTGGTGGTGACGGTACGCTTTCTGAAGCAGCTAAAGCTTTAGGAGAAACAACTATTCCACTCGGTGTAATTCCAAGAGGTACTGCGAATGCTTTCGCTTCTGCTTTAGGAATTCCCGATACTTTAGATGAAGCTTGCGAAACTATTTTATCTGGTAAAACTCGTCGAATTGATATTGGTAAATGCAACGGTCGATTAATGACTTTGTTAGCTGGAATCGGTTTTGAAGCTGAAACTATCGAAAATTCTTCCCGAGAAGCAAAACAGCGTTGGGGTGCTTTGGCTTATTTGGTTTCGGGAATACAGCAACTGCGAGAGTTAGAATTGTTTGAAGCTGAAATTGAAACTGACGATAAAATTATCAAGGTTTCTGCTGGTGCTCTAACTGTTGCGAATGCAGCACCACCAACTTCAATTTTAGCTCAAGGTCCTGCCGGTATACTTTATGATGATGGACTACTTGATATTACTATCATCTCATCCAACACTTGGGCATCTGCGATCGCAGCTTCCTATCACTTACTACAAACGGGTTTGCGTGGAGATGCAGCCAAGCGCGATGACATCGGCTATATCAGAACCAAGCAAGTAAAAATAACTACAGACCCACCGCAAAAAATTGTTTTAGATGGAGAAATGATTGGTAATACACCTTTGGAAGTTGAATGTGTTCCTGGTGGTTTAACCGTGATGGTACCTATGTTACCCGCTGAGAAGATTTCTGAGAAATTGGAAGGCTTACCAAATTTAGAGGTAGAAGAGAAATCTCAGTTGTGATAAATCAATATATGCTGAAGTTATATATTATTTCCGTAAACAAAGAAATATACCCTTAGTAATATTATTTTTTCATACTCAAGAGAGATATCCTCAAAATTTTATTTTCATCTAAATCACCTCATAGAGAGAACCATAAAACTATAAATATTTTCATAATTAGTCTAAGTTCCATAATTACTACATTTTAAGTAGGTAGCCAAACCTTGACTTTAGTTACTATACTTTGATGACTATAATCCAGAAGCATTTAGAACCATTAAATAAACAGTGGCTTCTCGAAAACAAGTCTATTAATTTCTAATACTGGAATCCAAGAAAGCAGAATCGAGACGTGATTGATATCAGGTACTATGAGTTATAGAAATATACGAGTTGCAAATGTAAAGGATTTGAAAAAAGGCGAAATGCGCCAAGTTTCTGTGGAAGATAATGAGATTCTGGTTGCACGGGTTGAAGATGGATTCTTTGCGACAGCAGCACATTGCACTCATTACGGCGCACCTTTAGAAAAAGGTATATTGAACGGAGACAGAGTAGTTTGTCCTTGGCATAACGCCTGTTTTGGAATGAAAACAGGTAAATTAGAAGAACCACCAGCGCTTGATGCTTTACCTCGTTTTCCTGTGAAAGTAGAAGGAGAAGATTTGGTAGTAGAGCTACCCGAAGAAATTTCTTCTCAATGTACGCCTGAAATGGCAAAATATAATCCCCAAGCGGATACTCGCACCTTTGTAATTATAGGTGCTGGTGCTGCGGGAAGTGCAGCAGCTGAAACCTTACGTCAGGCTGGCTTTGAAGGTAGAGTTATCATGCTGACCCGTGAGGATATATTACCTTATGACCGTACTGCTATAAGTAAAAAATATTTGCAAAACGATTCTGCGAAAGATTCTTTATTATTACGCTCTATAGAATTTTATAACGAATGGGATATTGAAGTTTATTCCCATAAATCAGTGAAAAAAGTAGAAGCAGCAAAGAAGACTATTACTTTTGAAGATAATACTCAGCTTGAATACGACGCTCTATTAGTCGCGACTGGTGGTAAAGCTCGTAATTTACAAGTACCGGGTGCAGATTTAGATAATATATTTACCTTAAGACAACCAGAAGATGCTGACAAAATCATAGCTGCTGCGGAAAATGCGAAAACTGCTGTAATTGTTGGTTCTAGCTTTATCGGGATGGAAGCGGCTTCGAGTTTAGCTCAACGCGATATTGAAGTAACTGTAGTAGCACCGGGTACAGTACCTTTTGAGAAGATTCTCGGAGGTGATATAGGTAAAACCTTTCGCAAATTGCACGAGTCAAATGGTGTATCTTTTCGGATGGGAACCAAAGTAAAGCAGTTTGAAGGCAAGGGTAAAGTTGAAGTTGCATTGTTAGAAAACGGCGAACGTTTAAATGCAGATTTGGTAATAGTTGGTGTTGGAGTTGAACCCGTAACCGAGTTTTTGCAAGGAGGAGTAGAGTTAAACGAAAAAGACAATAGCGTCAACGTAGATGAATATTTGCAAGCAGCGGATAATCTCTATGTAGCTGGAGACATCGCTCGTTTTCCTTACGCTGCGACCGGGGAACCCACTCGTATAGAACATTGGCGTTTAGCGCAACAACACGGACGCATTGCAGCCCGTAATATGATAGGAGAGAGAATCAAATTTTCTAGCGTTCCCTTCTTCTGGTCGGGGCAATTTGATGTAAAGTTACGCTATGCCGGACATGCCGAAAATTGGGATGATATTATTATTCAAGGTAATTTAGAAAAGCAAGAATTTTTGGCTTTTTACGTTAAGAATAATCAAGTTTTAGCTGTAGCTGGCAGTCAGCATGATAAAGATATTGCTGCTATTACCGAATTAATGCGTTTACAGCAAATGCCATCATCAGACGAAGTGCGTAAAGGTGCAATTGATTGGGTGGAGAGAATGAATTCTCAGCAATTGATTGCTTTGTAATTAATAGTAAGGAATTGGCAATGTTCCCAGCGATTAACTGGGAATCAGTGAATACAGATTAACCTCACCCCTTCTTTATCAAGGAGAGGGGTAATACAAATACTTTTATTCCCTTCTTCCTTAACAAGGAGAGGGGTTAGGGGTGAGGTTTCTGAATTAGTTTAAGCTTGCTTTAATTCAAAACAAAAACAAACAAACCCAATTAAAAAAAAACAGTTTGAGAATTTATTAATATTCTTATTCTTGTTCACCAAAAATATAAAAATGTGATTTCACATTGAAAGAGACGTAGCAGTGCTACGTCTCTACACAAGTTTCATGTTTAATACAAAATTGAAACAAGCTTAATTCATAAATTATTCAGCAATATTAAATTTTTAACTTGCGACTCTTAACTTTTTACCTAATAGCAAAAGGACCTTTTTTATCATCAATCATAGCTTGCCATGTGGAACTACCGACAATTCCATCTGCCCTTAACTTAGCTCGATTTTGCTGAAAAGATTTGACAGCAGAAGCGGTAGCACGTCCGTAGATTCCATCTACTTGTCCGACGTAAAACCCTTGCTGTTTAAGGAATGTCTGTACATCTCTAACCGCTTGTCCTCTACTACCAAGTTTTAACATTGGTGCGGTTGAGGGCGAATATTTACCCATATATGCAAAGCGGGTAGGTGAAGTACGCTTATCTAAATCAATTAATGCTTCCCAGGTTTTGGAATCAATAGTACCTGTTGCTGGTAAATTTCTAGACCTTTGAAAACTGACTACAGATGAATACATTCTCGGACCGTATATCCCGTCCATTTCACCATAGTAAAATCTTTGTCGATTTAACAATAGCTGCACATCTTTAACAGCTTGTGACCTACTTCCACGTCTTAACATTGGTGCAGAACTTGGTTGATATTCGGTCATTCTACCATCTGCAACCGCTACTATTCTTCGCTGTGCTGTTGCTGTTTCAGCGAAAGAAACGGTTGCCACTGTAATAGCTGAAACTATACTTAAAGGTAAAAGAAATATTTGTGTAATCTTGTTATTCATTAATGTCTCCTTTTTCATGAAATATTTTTTAATTCCCCTCGAACTAATATTTTTAATCAATATCTCAAGTATTGATATTTTTCTGCAATTCATCTGATGCGATACTGATTTTAAAACCAATTAACAAAAAATTTTTACAGAAAACAAGTTATTCACTCAACTATTGATTCTTCCACCCATAGTTGAATATCATTGCTTTTCTACTTTAAAACAATCCATATTTATGCTTTACAAATTGATTTGTTTCTCTCTTCAAGTTGATTCAATAGTAGAGCAAAACTATGCGATAGCGCATGGGTCGTCAGTTATAATTTTTATTTATTGTTGTTCTAACTAAAGAAATAATTGTAATAATATTAACTTGATATCTTGAGGAGCGTTGCTGTTAACGAAGCGTGGCGTTAGCCATATAAAAGCATGAATAGCCCCCCAACCCCCAATTCTGGGGGATAAATATAAATTAAATTCCCCCAATATTGTGGGATTTAAGAGGCTATCGTTATATGCCTTTAGAAAATCATAGCTGTATTCAGCAACGCCTCTTGAGGTAGTTTAATATGATGTTATTCTCGTCAGGGTTTAAACCAGACAAAAAGCTGGGTATCAACAATAATTTATAGTAAATAATCTTTAAAATTACTAATGTCAGCAGCATATCTCTTAGTATCTCACGGAAGCAGAGACCCACGTCCAGAAGTTGCTATGGAAAGATTAGCGGTCGCTTTGGTTAATAAGTGGGAAAACTCCAATAATCATAGAATTGGTGGACTATTGTCCCCAACAAAATGCGATTATCTTGTAGACACGGCTTATCTAGAACTACATCCTAAATCGTTAAGCGAGCAAATTGTAGATTTCAGCCAAAAAGCAGTTACTCATGGAATTTGCTATCTGAAAATATTACCTCTATTTTTATTGCCAGGAATTCACGTTACTGAAGATATTCCCCAACAGGTAGAGTTGGCAAAGCAGACTTTAGGTAAAGATATTTCAATTGAACTACAACCACATTTGGGTTCTTATTGCGGTTTGCAAAGATTACTGGCGCAAAAAGCTAACGATACCTCTTTAGATGGGAGAATAGTCATAGCTCACGGTAGTCGTCGCGTAGAAGCGAAT
>JBCBHT010000268.1:0-10105 GCA_038525335.1 Cyanobacteria bacterium J06621_15
ATTTGTTATCAAGGGTAATTTCTTTCGACCCTAGAACAAATACTATTTAGGTCACGGTCATGCGACTATTACTGATTTTGACCGTCATGAAGGTGATACAATCCAACTCCTTGGTAGCAGTCACGATTACCATTTAAGTCAAGAGCATTTCTCTGGTGGTCATTCGTTGGATACTTTAATCAAGAGTAACGGAGATTTGATTGCTGTGGTTGAAGATACTACTCATCTCAATTTCCATCAAGATTTTACTTTTGTCTAAGTTAATCAAATAATACTGCTGATTGCATTAATTTCAGAAACCCGGTTTCTTGCTGGTTTGATAACGAGATAATAATGTTTTCACGAATAGAAACCAGATTTACCACAGTAATTCTAAATGTAAATTAAATTAGATAATAAGTTTCGTTATCAAGGTTTATCTTGGTAACGATTTACTTGGTTTAATTAAGGTTTTACTATCAATATTTCGCTATGTAAATATCTGTGTTATTTCTTGTACTTTTACAAAAATTATGTTTTGAATCGATTCGACTACTATTATATAACGATACAATTTAATTAAATAAAAATAAGTAATTTTACTACTGACTTTACTATTTATATTTTAAGTTTACATCACACAACCATGAAGATTTTAAACCATAAATTCAAACTATTTCTGGCGATAACTTTCTTGTTTACTAGCTCAATAATTTATCCCAATTTAGTTACAGCACAAAGCAACAATCAACAAGACGAATTACCAGCAGCACCGGATACAGGAACCCCTACAGGAAGTTCTACACCAGGAGGTTCTCGTCCTAATACAAAATGTCCTAAAACAAAGCTACCTTTGAGAGCTTTAATTGCTAATAACGGTAATGATTTTACTGTTTCCGAATATCCAGATTTATTATTTAACGTTCCCTTTGCTGGTAATCAAGTTCAGAATATCGAATTTGCACTAAAAGACCCAGCGGAAATGAAAACAGTTTACCGGACTGCAATTAAGTTAACAGGAAAACCGGGAGTTGTTAAAGTTTCAATACCACAACAGCAAAAATATGCTTTGAAAGCGAATAAAGACTATCGTTGGAATTTAATTTTATATTGTGTCGGGAACAAGACCGACGAACCAGACCAGAATTTAATGGGATGGATTAGAAGAGTTCCGATGACATCTCAAATCAAATCTCAGAAATACCAAAACTATATTCAGAATAATATTTGGTATGACGGTATTAGTTTATTAGCTCAAAACTATTTTGCTAATCCTAATAATCAGAAGTTAAAAACCGCTTGGAATGATTTATCTAAGTCCTTAGATTGGGGTGATTTGGATAATAAACGTTTTGCTGAGACTGCTTTAGTTGAAGCACAATAATATACCTCACCCTCGCTCCCTCTTCTTATCAATGAGAGGGATATCTACAATATTTTCCTCTATATGCTCTTGATAAACTCGGTTTTTGGAACAATCGGGTTTTTTCGTTTATATAAAAGTTTCTTAAATAAAAATTAGCAATATAGAATTACACAACTAAGTTAGTATACCGTAGTATTCCCAGCTTCAACCTGGGAATAATAAAAATGTAGGTTGGGTTGAGGAACGAAACCCAACATCTGTTTTAGTTAAACCGAAAGAATAAACCTGCATATTGCTTTGTATTTAGACCAATCAATAAAGAGAAAGCGAAGTTAGTTATTTAAATATTTAAAATTATTGCTCGTTTTCTGATTGTAAATAAACTCAATCTAAATAAGGTCTAATATTATGATTACCAAGAAAATTTCTTTAGTTATATCAATTGTTAGCACAATCACTTGCTTAATCATTCCTACAAAAGCAATGGCTGAAAATAATCAACCCACTGAACCTACCAATCAAATAAAAAAATCAGCAGAAAATTTCGTAAAACAAAAAGCTTTAGAAACAATAGGAATTCCAGGAACAGTAGGAACTTCAAGAACAACAAATACCGAAGAAAAAACTACTCAAGAAACAAAAAATTCTGTTAAACTAGGTGGTTCATTAACACAAGGAATCTCGGTAACAACACCTTTAATCACAATACCTTCAATGGAAATAAATATCGGTAAGTAAGGGGAGCATCCCAAATTCGCAAAAATCCTATTTATAAATATTACAGAGTAGGATTCAGGACTTATGCAAGTCCCCCTTTTTAAGGGGGTTGGGGGGATCTAGAATGTCTGGAACACTATATTTTCCGTTAATTTTGTGTAATTCCTGGGATTAAATTAATGTTGGGTTACGGTTCAAATATAAATTGTTCGTTTAAAACGATATTTTTTCGTGAACCTAACCCAACCTACGAACTATTACCAATTACCAATTACCAATTACCAATTACCAATTACCAATTATCAATTACCAATTTACAACCAATTCCCCACTAAAACATAAGCACCCCAATCATAAGGTTCGTTGCGATATTTTCCTGTAAATACTAATGATTTCTGCGCTCTATGTAGCGCTTCAGCTTTACTAACTCCGGTATTCAATTCTTGATAAAATCTCTTTATCAATTTGATAGTAAATTCGTCGTTTACTTTCCATAAAGTTGCTAAAGTACTATCAGCACCAGCACGTACTGCTAAACCTGCTAATCCTAATGTAGCTCGGTTATCACCGTTTGCTGTTTGACAAGCACTTAAAACCAATAATTCAATCCGATTTGATTGTTGGTTTTCACCACTTAATAATCTATTTATATCATTCGGTCGCAGTAGTTCGTTGTAAGCGAGTATATAGGTTTGTTCGGGGTCGGAACTGAAGTTTCCGTGGGTTGCTAGGTGAAGTACGGAAAAGTCTTCGTTTTTAAGTTTTTGCTGCAAAGCTTTTTGATTAAACTGTTGATTTAACAAGCTTTGAGTTGATGCTAATTCGGAAATTTGATTTAATTCTTCTTTAGCATCTATTGATTCAAATTGAAGATTTTCTACTTCTAACGCTTCGCTGATTCCTCCTGCTAAAATTTTCAGTTTTTCGGAAGAAGGACGTAAATTAAATAGTTGAGAAGTTGGTAGAACACTTAAAGCATATTTTTTCTCAACTAAATATTCTTTGTTGTTTTGGTCGTACAAAACAGCCATCGGAATATTACGCAGTTCGGTGTCGAGAACAAATACTAATGTTTCTACTGCTTGATTTTTTTCTAGCTCTTGTTCAAGGGGTTTTATCAACCATTGATATACTGTTTGAGAATATTCATTTGCTGTTTCGGTATCGCGTTTAGCTATTGCTCTACGTAGTTTATTGGTTGTGTTTTCAACTTGATTCCTGGCAACGGAATTGCTGTAAGATTGAAATGTTTGCCCCGGTAGTTTGTAGACAACTTCTAATCTATTTTCTAAAACTATCGGATAAATAAATGCTGCATTTTTTCCAATTTCTGTACTTTGTTGATTTGTAGCTACAGAAGCAAGATTGCAGCGCAAAAAGTTTTCTAATTCTGCTAGTTGTAGCGAGTCAATTAAGTTAATTGCAGAAGTTAGATTATTTTGAGGTAATGAACCGTTTTCTGTATTTGTCAGCAGTAAATTAACTAATTGTCGGTAAACTGGTTCAACATTATCTCGGAAGGAAAACTGGACATCGGAATTAATGCTGAGTAAATCATCTCGGACTAATTCTAATGTGTTAACAGCAGCTTGATAATTATTAACAGCTTTTTGTTTGTCTCCTTGAATATTTTCTAATCTTCCTAATTGCCACTGCCACTGATAAGCTATAGTTGGTGATTGTGAAGGTTGAGCGAGTAATAATGCTTCAGAAGTTAATTTTTCAGCAGTTTTTAGATATTGATTTTTTGAATTAGTTTTATTTTTTTGTAATTTTTTTGATAATTTAATCTGCTGATTTTGAACAGCTAGATATTCATACAAACTACCTCGATTACCAATTGCATAAGACTTCGCTTTTTTATCTGCTAAAGTTTCGGCAATTTGTACGGAATCTACTAACAAATTATCAATTTCTTGCCATGATGGAACTTGATTTGCTATGTCTGGTTGCTGATTTAAACAAGCTAATTCACGAGCTAAATTAATTTGAGCATAAACTTTGGTGCGACTGGGTGGTAAATTGGATAGCTTGATGTTTTTACTTGTTTGGATTGCTGATGTAAAATTACCCGTATCTGTCAGCAGACTTAAGCGATTGAGTTGTGCTTTTGTCGAAAACTCCTTAGATTGCAAATCTATTACTTTTTGATAAGCTTTATCAGCTTGTTTGTAAAAAGGTTGTGCTTCGTCAGGTATCTCACTTATATTACACTGCCAGGGAGTAACTTTATTGGATACAGTATTTCGATTTCTTTCAAGTTCTAAATTTCCCCTAGCGTAAAATGTATTCCCCAAACTCAGCCAATTTTTAGCAGCATTTTTCGATGATTTAGTTATAGATAAAGCTTGTTCTAAAGCAGTTTGAGAACCTTTTAAATCTCCAGTTGCTCTTAAAATATCTCCCAAACTTATTAGAGCTTGTGCTTTCAAAGCTGGTGGTAATGTTTCAATACTTTGCTCTATCTGTCCAACAATCACTCTTGCTTGCTGATACAATCCTAAAGATTGTAATGCTTTGACTTGATTGATTTGATTTTGAATTAATCCAGAATTATCCTTTAATTGCTGATAAGCATTACCAGATAATTGCCAATATTTTAGAGATTTTTCTGGCTGAGAACGGTTAAACCAAAGTTTTCCGTAAATATCTAAAGATGGAGCTAATATTTTTAATTCTTGATTAGAAAATTCATCATTAACCTGTAGTTTTTGGCTATCAAAACCAATAAGTTTCAAACTTTGATTAATTGTTTTTTCTGCTTCTGACCATTCCCCTAATTCCTGATAAGCCAGAGAAATATTGCTTAAAGTTACAGCTTGATTGAGTGTATCTCCTGATTTTGCAAAACTACTAACCGCTTGCTGTAATTTATCAATTGCTTGTCTATACTGACCTTTATCATAATGACTTTTCCCTTCTCTTACTACTTGAATAACAGATGTAGGAGCTTGAGAAAATACCGGTGATATTTCAAATGTAAACAGAAAACCAATTAAAAAGAAGATTAATACCTTATTACTCCATTTACCCAAAATTTTCGGGTAATAAATAATGTTTTCTTGATTTAATAATCGTTTCAAAAACTCCCAACGAAACGACTTATCTCTCTTCACCTCTTTCCTCTGCGCTCTCAGCGTCTCTGCGGTTTTATAATCATTAATCTTTCGGAAAAAAAGTTGTTTTAAAAAGCGTTCCACTGTAATGAGAAAAGTAAACCATTTTCTTGCCATGTTCTGTCCCTCGAATCTATATCAGTTAACGGAATACCCCAATCCAAACGAGCGATAAAATCATCATTATTCCGCCATTGCAATCCCATCCCCAAGGAGACTAAAGTACTAGTACTGGGATTTTCGATACCGGAATTATTCCAAGCGGTACCAATATCGAAAAAAGGAATTATCTGTAAAATTCCTGTCGGTGCAGACTTATTACCAGTGCGAAGAATCGGTAACTGAACCTCAGCAGAAGCAAAAACACCGTTATCAGCAAGCAATTGATTCTGACGATAACCGCGAACGCTCCCCAATCCACCCACGGTAAACTGTTCCGATGACAGCAGTCCTTTGTCTGATAATTGAGCATTACCCCGAACTAACAATAGAGTTTCCGGTGCTAAAACCCTCACCCATTGAGCTTGTCCCTCCCATGCAAAAAATCGACTGTCGGGAACGAATTCCCCTGTCTCGGGAATCCTTTCGTTAACGGTTGAATTCAAAGCATCTAAACCAACGCTGAATTGAGAACGAAATGCAAGTACTTCCTTAGCATTTTGCTGAGTCCAATCCTGAAAAAACCGCAGCGCAAAAACGCGGGTATCCCCGTCATCATCAGCACCGGGAGACAGGGGAAAAGCTTCGTCTAACAGAGAAGTTCCGCTATCCCGTAAAGAAGTACTCACACCAACCGCTAATTCTTGGAAAGTTTGATTTTTGATGCTACGAATCAAAGGTTGACGCAAGGAAATTTCATAGAAACTCGATTGAGATTCAATATCAGAACCCTCACCGTCTTCGTTTATATCATCAAAGGGTGGTTCGATAACATTACTATCGGTGGTGTTGAAGCTAAAACGCAAAGTTCCATCTTGAGAATTGAGCGGTAAAGTATAGCTAGCATCTAAGCTGTTACTACCATCGGTGTTGCTGTAACCCAAACTCAAAGCATCACCATTACCAGTTACATTACCTTCCCTAGCAAATATCTGTCTCTGGAAACTTCCTACGCTAGGGGAACGACCGTTATCTATACTCAGGGTAGTATTAAAAGATTTGGCTTCCTTGAATTCTACATTTAACACGCTCAGACCCTGACGGGAGCCAGCACTTAACTGTGCAGATACTTGTTTAATTAAAGGATTAAGACTGAGTAACTGTAACTTTTCCTGTAATTGATTCACGTTTAAAGCTTTATCTGGAGATACTCCTAAACGAGATTTAACATAGCTACTATTAAGTCTTCGCGAACCCGTAACGTTAATTTCTTCTAACTTACCTTCAATAACCTTAATATTGACAATTCCCCTCTGTTGATTGCGAGTAGCTTCGGGAATTGAAATAATAGCTCCGGAAGTGCTGTAACCTTGTTCTCCATAGAAACTCGCTACTTCAGCAGCAATTTGCAGTAATTCTTGTAAAGAGAAAGTCTTAGATGGATTATTCTCTAGAAACTGATTTATAACCTGTTGAGTTAACTTTTCAGATGAAAAAACGGTATTTCCCGTGAAATTAAATTCCGTTACCGTAATAGTTTCTGTAGCTGGAAGTTCATCCGATGGGGTAGGAGTTCGAGGAGAAGGTAAAACATCCTCTGGTGGTGGAGGTGGTGACGGAGTAGTGTCGGGAATTGGTAAAGGTTGAGGAGTTGGGGGAATTACATCTTGTGGTGGTAACTGCTCGGAATCGGGATTGGTAACTTGAGCCTTGACAATACCAGCACTCAAAATAGTAGTTATCGCTAAACTGAAATGTAGCAATAACAACCGAGTTGATAAACTTTTATTCATTTTTATTTATTTACCAAACATAGATATCAAATATAGAATTGTGAACTTAGATAAAGTAAATTCAAGTTAATGATAGATTTACTCAAATATTATTTTTTATTTGTACGAGTAATATTAAGCAATAGTACTGAGATTGTCTAGTAGCTTTAATGAAAATAAATATTGTTTTAACTTTTGTTGATATGTGAAGCAAATACCACTATCGCTGATTGAAATTTTCGTTGCTCTTTCATTCCCTAGATGCCACTCAAGTCTAATATTACAACTTCAACAGTTCAAACTATTACATAACCCACAGAAGTAACTCTTCCTTTAATCGAAGCTTTGACGGAAGCATATTTAGAAATTCGTTCTGTAGAAACAGGTGAAGTAATAACTGCAATTGAAGTTTTATCTCCTAAGAATAAACAATCTGTAGTCGGTCGTCTTCAGTATGAAACCAAACGACAAAAAATATTCAGAAGTAATACTAATTTAGTCGAAATTGACTTATTACGGCAGGGACAATCCATGCCAATTTTAGAAACAGAAATAGATAGCGATTATCAAATCTTAGTAAGTCGCAGTAATATTCGTCCAAAAGCAGAACTTTATCACTTTAATTTACAAGATAAAATACCCCAATTTATCTTACCCTTACGTGAAGAAGATACAGAAGCAATAGTTGACTTACAAATACTATTACATCAAATTTATGAGCAAGGTGGTTACGATTTGAGATTGGATTATAGTCGTTCTTCTCTACCTAGTTTATCGAATCAAGATGCTGTTTGGATTGACGAATTATTAAAACGTGAAAATTTAAGATAACTATTTATTGAGAATGCTTTAACATGAGAAAATAAAAACATTATCAGGAGAAAGCGGTATGATTTTGGTCGTTGCAAAATGGACGGTTGAAGATTATCACAACATGATTGCTGCTGGAATTCTGGACGAGCGTAAGGTTGAATTACTTAAGGGGGAAATTGTTGAAATGTCACCAGAAGGGGAAGCTCATGCTTATTCTAGCGATGAAGCAGATGAATATTTAAGCGAATTATTAGGTAAACGTGCCAAAGTTCGTCAGGCTAAACCAATCACTTTACCTAATGATTCCGAACCCGAACCAGATATATCTGTTGTCCAACGTTTAGGAAGAGAATACTTAGAACATCATCCTTATGTTGAAAACGTTTTTTGGGTGATTGAGTATTCTAATTCTACTTTGGAAAAAGATTTAGAAAGAAAAACAAAAATTTACGCTGAAGCAGGAATTATCGAATATTGGGTTGTG
This sequence comes from Cyanobacteria bacterium J06621_15, assembly GCA_038525335.1. Lineage (GTDB taxonomy): Bacteria > Cyanobacteriota > Cyanobacteriia > Cyanobacteriales > Nostocaceae > Rivularia. The sequence continues at coordinate 8,347 of JBCBHT010000268.1, forward strand.
AATCTTAAAACATTGCATTTAATTGTGTTTCGAGAACCTTTGAATGGAGATTATGCGACTAAATTTACAGTGTCTACAGGAATAATTAAACCTCTTGCATTTAATGATGTTGATGTTTTGGTAGAGCGGATTATTAATAAATAGTAAGTAGAGTATTCACTTCACTAAAAGCTATTCTCAAACCTCGCAAATTAGCGAAAGCATTGGCATAATGAAAAGCAATTAATAAAAACATAGGTGTGAATCTACAAACCGTTAGTTCAATCAGGTCTAATATATGGAAGCTCTACATATTAAAAGGATTAGAATTTGCTTGGTTCCCAATTCCCGTAATTATTATTTTTTATGAAAATAATGGCTTATCCTTTGAGCAATCTTTACTGTTAAAAACCATTTTATCTCTATCAGTATTTATATTTGAAATACCTTCTGGTTACTTTGCAGATATTTTTGGTAGAAAAGCAAGCTTAGTTTCAGGAGGAATAGTCTGGACATTAGGATTATTATTTTACTGCTTTCAAACTAGTTTTACAGCATTTGCCATTGCAGAAATTTTATCGGGTTTAGCTGCTAGTCTTATATCTGGTGCAAATACAGCTTTAGGATTCGATAGTTTAGTAAAAATTAACCAAGAGCAAAATTACCGTCATGTAGAAGGAAGACTCGGAGCGATAGCAGGAGTCACAGAAGCAATTTGTGGTTTGATTGGGGGTTTAGTAGCTGCTCGTAATTTGGTTTATCCTTTTTACCTACAAACGATTTGTATATTCTTTTATTTCTTGATTGCTTTAACTTTAGTTGAACCAAATTTACATCAATCCTCAATTAATTCCTCTCCAGTAGATAATACTAAAAATACTAAACAAGCAATTAATCATCGGGAAATATGGGAAGCAATCCGATTATCATTATTAGTGAATAAAAAAGTAAAATGGCTAATTTTATTTTCAGCCAACTTTGGAATTATCACCTTTCTTGCTGTTTGGTTATCTCAAGCGGATATGCAAAGTCGTGGTTTAGCAGTTTCTAGTTTTGGATTTGCTTGGGCTGCATTTCATTTTATACTTAGCTTTGCTTCTTTTAAAGCAACATTAATTGAGAGTATTTGGGGTACAAAAAAAGTATTATTGGGTTTGGTTTTATTATTAGGTTTATCTTATATATTTCTGGGTTTAATTAACCAACAGTGGGGAATTATATTTATTGCTTTGATTTACTTTAGTCGAGGTGTTCGCAATCCATTAACATTGAATTTGATAAACCAAAATCTCCCATCATCAATTAGAGCTACAGCACTGTCTATAAGTAGTTTTATATTTCGTTTGGGTTTTGTCATTATCGCTCCAATAGTTGGATGGATAACAGATACCTATAACTTAGATACAGCTTTATTTTTAGTAGGTTTTATTTTTATTAGTTTTGGAGTTTTTTGTTGGCGAAAATTGGTTGAATCGGAAGTTTTTTGAATTATGATTTTAGCTTCTATATAATCTCGTTTAATCTCCGCGTAATTTCTGATGAATATAAATTGTATATATTGCTATTCTGAGCAGAACAAATAAAGAATAGCATCTATTCATAAATATGTTTGGAAATAATCGAGAATTACCACCAGGTTTCATTACTCGTAGAATTCGGAATTCAGATATATCTGACGTTCTTAAATTCTTACAAAATGAATACTCTACTCAACGCGATTATTCCTCAAAACAAGTTATATCTTTAATAATTATACTGATAGCATTAGCTCTAAGATTAA
>JBCBHT010000269.1:0-10015 GCA_038525335.1 Cyanobacteria bacterium J06621_15
CAAGCAACACACCCTACGTGTTTTATGTCCTCCGGACACGCTTCGCTAACAATAATCAAATAGTAATCCTATATATAGCCTAGTAATTAATGATTAATAACTGTACCTGAATAATTATTTGCAACTAAATATAATCTTTAGTCTTTATTATTTACTCATCGAAAAAAATCTTGATAAAATAGATTATTTTTTATATTTGAGGTATTTTGAATTTTATCTTGCTTTATACTTAATCATTTATGCAAAATTTTGACTAACATCTAATTCAGAAAATAAGATACTCTTTTTATCATATAAATTACTTACACAACCATGCTTAAAAAACATTAGATAATTTATAAATGCTTCAAGACGAATTTGTATAATGTTTTTTACGTAAAGCTTCTTATCGCAATGTAGACGAGCATTTTCAATTTATTTTTTGATATTAAGTAAAAAACATTACTTGAAAATATCTTTAAAAAGCCGTGTATTTTTTTAAGCGGATTTAACCACAGTCAATCAACATCAGCTTTGTGGAGCAGCGAATTCTTCATATACAGCCGATTTTGGGGCAATATACCCGATTCCGTGTAAATTGCGCTACAATAAATTCAGCTTTGGCTGACGACATAATTTACGTGTATCTACATTTCCCATCAGGGTTGCATCTTCATACCAAATTTATTAACTAATCTACTATCTACAAGCATCTCAGAATTACTGTTGCTATTTCTCTACAATTGAACGCAACTTTTCCAAAGACTGATAATTAGAAAGACTTTTAGTGAATATAATTATTTTTTATGGTAATTTCGTCAGATTTATCGAAAATAATCTGAATTTTGATAAAAGATGCTTCAAAATGGGCAAAATAAGCTTGAGAGAAAGCTAAATAATTTTATGCTTTTAGCTTAGATGTTTAAGCGAACATCAACTCTATTAAAATCCAGGGAAGCAATCTACAGGTAGGATGCACGACTTAACTAAATTTACTCTTAGAGATATGTCAGAGTGCGGTTTAGCATTACGACATATAGCAGAAAAAGCCGATTGTATGGAAGATGCTAGTAATTTGATTGTAAAATACTTCTACGAGAATCTTATTACTAGAAATACTGGAGAAAATAACTGCATTCTTGTACGTTTGTTTAAAACTCATCCTTATGGGAAACTAACTCCCGAACTGCAAGAATATGCGCGGGATATATTAGGTCAGAACAAAGTTGATAATGATTTAAAGTGTTTAACATTATTTGCTACTGCTGGTGAACTTCCAGAATGGAATTCTCGCTATAAATCTATTGGTCATAAAGCAATACCCCTTGCAAGTGAAAATGCAATACATCGCATACCGATGATTTCGCAATTAATTAAGCAGCTTGGGTTGAATCCAGGAATAGTTTTGCAACCCGAACCTGATTTGTTGATTGATAGCGAACAGCAGATGTACAACGTTTTTTTTGTAAAAAATGCTTTGGGTAGTCCCTATATTCCTTCTCAAGATTCATTTGTAATTCCATTCGGAGTTAAGTCTGTGATTGGATTTGGGGGGTTATTACCGAGCGGTGATATGTTTACGGTTTTAATGTTTTTGAAGGTATTTGTTCCGCAAACAATTGTGGAATTAATACGTCCTTTAGCTCTAAATGTTAAAACAGCAATTCTACCATTTGACAATGGTCAATTTTTTCAAGATTTCAATCATATTTTAGTAAATCAAGACATAAGTAAAGATAGTAATCATAATGAATTACAGCGTTTAAACTCGCATATTGGCACCTTGAATCAATTGTTAAATGTTTCCGAAAAATCTACAATCACTCAGTCTGACCGATTAGAAAAAGCAATCACTAACCTTGAAGAAACTTTGGATCAGCTGAAAAAAACCCAAATTCAATTAGTTCATAACGAAAAAATGTCGAGTTTGGGTCAAATGGTAGCAGGAATTGCTCACGAAATTAATAATCCCGTCAACTTTGTTGATGGAAATCTTACATATGTTAAGGAATACAGTCATGCTTTAATTAAAATCGTAGAAATATATCAACAGCAATATCCTAATTATTTGAAAAAAATTGACCAGGACATTGATTTTGAGGAATTAGATTTTATTAAAGAAGACTTTTCTAAAATAATCCAGTCCATGAAAGTTGGAACTGAAAGGATTCAGGAAATTGTTAAATCCTTGAGAATTTTTTCTCGGTTAGACGAAGCTGAAATTAAACAAGTTGATATTCATCAAGGTATTGATAGTACTTTAATGATTTTGCAAAGTCGTTTAAAAGCTCAGTCCAATCATCTCAATATTGAAGTAATTAAAGAATATGGTAATTTGCCACAAATATATTGCTATCCTGGTCAATTGAATCAAGTATTTATGAATATTATTGCTAATGCAATCGATGCTTTAGAAGAACAAATAGGTCATAGAGGATGGTCTACAGAAAATACTGATAAAGATATTGTTCAACCTTTTCAAATTTATATCAGTACTCAAGTCGTTAGTGAAAAATATGTCTCTATCAGTATTTCGGATAATGGTTCTGGTATGAGCGAAGAAACTATTTCCAAACTATTTGACCCATTTTTTACTACTAAGGAAGTAGGTAAAGGAACGGGATTGGGTTTATCTATTAGCCATCAAATTATAGTAGAAAAGCATGGGGGTAAACTAACCTGTAATTCTACACTTGGAAAAGGTACGGAATTTGTGATTACACTTTCTATTGATTCACTATTAATAAGTAACAAGTAAAATCACGAATATACAGCATATTTAACTTTTATGAATTACATTCGGACGGGCAGGGATGCTCCGAAGTTTGCTCAACGGAGGGGGAACCTCCGCACCGCAACTTTTCTCCATCCCACAAGACTTTTATAATATAAGTCTGTACCTCATTTACCTACAAGGTGCTGTAAGTAGCAATTCCATGCTTTTTCAATTTTCTCCAACCCAAATCATCTGATTTTTTTAGCGATTATATTAGTTTCTCTTTTTCAACCTTGCATTTAATGTTGCTGATTGACTTTCCCACAGACGAACTGTTTTATCAAAACTACCACTAGCAAGAGTTTTACCGTCCGGGCTAAAAGCAAGAGAACTTACCCAATCTGAATGTCCGTAAAGATTGCTCAATAAAGCACCTGTATTTAAATTCCAGATTTTAATCCCGTCTTTTCCGCTGGTAGCAAGAGTTTGTCCGTCTGGATTAACCGCAATCGCAATCACTGAATTTGTATGTCCTCGAAAAGTTTGCAGTACTTCCCCAGAATTGAAATTCCACATTTTCACAGTGCGATCGCCACTAGCTGTAATAACATTATCTCCTGTTGTGGTAAAGGCTATAGCTCTAACTTCATTGTTGTGAGCTTTGAATCCACCGATTGCTCTTCCCGATTGTAAATCCCACAGTTTAACAACACCTTTGCTATCACCGCTGACCAATCTTCTACCATCAGGACTAATCGCAACTGCATGAATTGAACTATCAAACCGCGATAACGTTCCCAAAGGACGCTGCTGTAATAAATCCCATACCCGGATTCCATCCAAAGCACCGCTCACAAGAACTTTACTATCTGGGGTTACTGCTAGTGATAATACATTACTGCTGTGTGCCCTAAAAGTACGAATAAACTTATAAGTTTCCAGACTCCAGATATTAACAGTATTATCAGTACTGCTGCTAACCAAATGTCTACCGTCCGGAGAAATCAATAAAGATTGTATAGATTCCTGATGCGCTTTTTTTATTTTACCCAGCTTCTTCTTCTTTTTCAGATTCCATAAATGAATAATCCCATCGTTATTAGAACCACCGCTGACAAGCATCCTACCGTCAGGACTAAAAGTGACAGATTTAACTGCTCCTTTATGACCGTTGAAAGTATGAGTTAATTGAGGATTCGTAAAACTATTTGTAGTAGTTTGACCGATAACCACCTGTGCTGTAACTGGTTTAATAGATGGTAAATTAGTAATACCTACAATACCTACTACACCTAATAAAACCGCAGTTAACCTTTTTGTTTTTGCCGCAAATACTTTCTTATCAATTGAATCAATATTTAACTTTATATAATCGCGTAAAATTTTCATAGCTGAGAAATTCTCTAAGCAAATACCCTTAAAAACAATAAAAGACGGTTTCCCTTCCTTCACACCTATTTTGCATGTTTCTTTACAGGATTGCCAATAGAGAGAAATTGCTGATAATTGATATTTTTTTGTTAAAGTTATGAATACAAAGATTAAAGACGCTGCATTGCAACGTCTCCACATCATTTCTGCATATTTCTAATTAACTTTAATCTTTAACCTTTAACATTTCAAGGCTTACTGTGGTGGTTTCTTCTTAGAAATACTCAACATTGGTAAAGACGATTTCGAGGAATGGTCTGGTAAATACAGTTGTTGTACAGGTTCTTCAACTGGAACTGAAGTATCTTGTTGAACTCGCAACCATCTTATTATTAAAGCAGTTCCAGCAGTTCCCAAACCAAACAAAAATAATGCCCAACTGTCATCAAATCCGCCAATTAACGCATCCACTATTCCCATCGTAATTAGCACGGTAATTACGGGTTCTTTGCGGTAAGCTGATTTTACAATACGAGGAAATACAGCATTCATAGTAGCGTGTCTTCAGTTCCCCTTAAGTATAGGTTTACTAATATAGAGATATTGCATTATAAGCACTTTATATCAAAGCATTAATACTATTATAGAATTATTCAACTCGCAAGTAAGTAATTCCCCAACTTTATTGAAAGTTTAGTTTTTATTAACTTTAAATATTATCTCTCTATATAATCTTTAATTGCAAGTTTAGAATAACACCTTATAAAGATAGGGAATGGGGAGTGGGGAATAGGGGATAAGGAATAGGGAATAGTAGAGAGGAAAAAAAAGCGCTTAAAATAAGCAATGAATAGATTATGCTTCTCAAAGCAGAATATTTTTGGATAAATCTTTTTTTACTACTCTCTACTCTCTACTCTCTACTCCCTGATAAAGACTACCTTAATCCCAACCATGATAAAACACCTTGATTGGTTATACATTCAATTGCCACCATAATCATAAAACCAATCATCGCCGCTCTTCCATTCAAACGCTCTGCATACTCATTAAAACCTAGTTTTGGTTCTTCTAACTTTGGTGGAACGCTTGGTTGTGGTTGTTGTGCTGTCATTAAAATATCTCCCTATACAAAACTGAGCTTGTTTACTAGATTTTTATCGAAATGCTTAAACTAAGCAAGACTTAAAATCGAGCTGATTTAGCAACTTATTTACAAAATTTTACTATTTTTTATATAACGTAACAAGGCTGAGACGCTAGTAAAAAAGACTGATGCGGAGGTTATTTGAAGAATTTAGAACGCACAACATCAAATTAGTAGTAATTAATTCAGCATGGCTGCCATTAAATTGACAGACTACAGTTAAAGCAACATCAAAACTGTAAGTTAAATTAGGGGCAATAAATGGAAATCGGTGTTCCCAAGGAAACAAAAGATAGAGAGTTTCGAGTGGGGTTGAGTCCCTCCAGCGTCAGGGTTTTAAAGGAAGCAGGTCATAATATCTTTGTCGAAACTCAAGCTGGTGCTGGTGCTGGTTTTACTGATGATGATTACGCAAATGTAGGAGCATTAATAGTTACCACTTCAGAAGCTGCTTGGAATCGGGAATTGATTGTTAAGGTCAAGGAACCGCTACCAGCAGAATATAAATTTTTGCAGAAAGGACAACTACTGTTTACCTATTTACATTTAGCAGCAGATAGAAAACTAACCGAACATTTAATTGATTGTGGTGTTACTGCTATTGCTTACGAGACTGTAGAACAAGCTGGTGCAAATAAGTTACCTTTACTTACTCCCATGAGTATAATTGCCGGTCGGCTTTCGGTACAGTTTGGTGCTAGGTATCTTGAGAGTCAGCAAGGTGGAAGGGGAGTACTTTTAGGTGGAGTTCCTGGGGTGAAACCGGGTAAAGTAGTGATTTTAGGTGGTGGTGTAGTTGGTACAGAAGCTGCAAAAATCGCCGTCGGTATGGGTGCTACAGTACAAATATTAGATATAAATGTCGAACGCTTATCTTATTTAGAGACATTATTTGGTTCCAGAGTTGAACTGCTTTATAGTAATTCTGCTTATATTGAAGAAGTAGTTCCTCAAGCGGATTTACTTATAGGTGCTGTTTTGGTATTAGGAAGACGAGCGCCTACTTTAGTATCTCGCGAACTGGTCAAGAAAATGAATCCCGGTACGGTGATTGTAGATGTTGCAGTTGACCAAGGGGGGTGTATTGAAACTTTGCATCCGACATCTCATACAAATCCGGTGTATGAAGAAGAAGGAGTATTGCATTATGGAGTACCAAATATGCCGGGAGCAGTACCAAGAAGTGCAACTCAAGCATTGAATAATAGTACTTTACCTTATGTGAAGCAGTTAGCGAATCAAGGTGTGAAAGCTTTAGTTAACAATGCAGCATTAGCTAAAGGATTGAACGTAGACCATCATAAGATTGTTCATCCTGCTGTTAAAGAAGTATTTCCCGATTTAGTTTAATTTTATTTGATTTCTCGTTACAAGGTTCTAACTTGTAATGAATTGTAGAGACTCTGGCTCCAATTTGAATTAGAAGTCAGAGCCTTCTGATTATGGGTTCCTAGCCAGAGTCTAGGAACCAGTTAATTGCCGTAACGCACCATCTTATCTTTTCGTTTTTAATTAATCCGGACGCTTAAAAAATATTATTTATTCCGAGATTGTGGAAACTTGTTTCAAATTACTTAAATATCTAATTAATTTATAAAACAGTTTTATAATTTGTTTGAAAAAATCTCAAACAATAAAAAATTAAATATAATGTCCCAACAGATTGTACATATTTTTTGACCACGTAAGCGATACCTAACTTTCTGACACATTCGTAAAATCGTTGCCTTAGTGAGAATTTCTGCAATAATAATGAGAATTAGTTTTAATAAAAGGGTTAAATATATTTTTTTGTGACAATTTTCTCTAATTATTTGTATTTAGATGTATCTATATTGAGTTAGATTAAGACAAAAAATAATTTAATACCAAATTTTTGATAATAATTCAGTGTTTATACTTTAGACAAAATAAATTTGGTGCTGTAAATGATTGCAAGCTTTAAATTGATTTAATAATTCATCTGTAATTTCATGGCTGTATTTTGCTTGACTTGATAAAAGATATAAAATCAACATTTCTAGAGTCACGGTAAAACACAAACACTAGAATTTTTAAAACTATTCATCATACATTAACTAATCAATGAATGCGAGCTAACCCGATAACAGACAGATAATAATGTTACGAGTTAAGATAAACAGCACTACGCAAGCTTGATATAATTTCTTCTCAAAATAATAGTGATGCTAGATTTAGGAATATTAATTGATTTACTTGGTATCACAATTCCAATTAAAAAGTTTCAACGTAATGAAAGAATAATTCAAATATTAAAGCAATATAATCTTGACCCAGAACATCCACCAGAAGATTTTGGCGGAATTTATGTTTATGCTTTAGTTGAATACGGTTTAGGTAAACCAAAGCCATTATTAAAACTTTTTCGTCAGGAAGAAATTAAAACAGCTTTTCGCAAAGCATTTGATGCTAACAACCCAACAATTCTCCTCAGTTCGGTTGATAGTTTTGTGGATGCTCATAAAATTGGTGATGATATTAAAGAATTAGATATTGATATTAAAAGAGAATTAGCAGCTTTTGCAGCGATATTTATTGAAGTTGCCAAAAAGAATAGAAAACCCGCAGAAGTTTTAGCCGACCAAGAAATAGATTCTTTACATCAGCGAGTGATTAATTTACAGGAAAGGTTGGATAGATTACCAACTTTGGAAGGAATTAGAAGCGAAATTTCTCGATTATTACCGGGAGAAGAAGAGAGGGGGGAGAGGGGGAAGAGTGGGAAGAGGGGGGAGAATAATCTAATTTTATTTGGTTTTTCTCAACAGATGAAAGGTTGGTTTGAAACCCTTGGTTATCGATTTGAGAAGTATGAGGTTTGGGAAGACAATTATTTTGAATGGGTAATTCATGTTCCGATTAGACGAAATCGATACGACCGGGTTTTGGTTCGGGGAATTTCCGGGGAAGCTGGTTTAAGTGATGTGATGTTTTTGGGTCAGTCGGTAGAAGAACAAAAGACCGATGAAGGTTGGTTGGTAGCAGCGAGAAGGGTTTCTAGAGCAGCAAGAGATGAGGTTGATAAGGAAGAAAATCGTCATTTGGAATGTTACAGTTTTGATGAATTAATTGACCAAGATGCGGATTTTGAAGATTATTTGAATTGGTTGGAAGAGGAAGTTAAGCGACGGGGAATTGATAAGAAATATGTTTCTTTAGCCTGTACGAAGGAAGAAATTGATTCGATAAATAAGCGTCGAATTGGTTTGAGTCGTTATGATGAGCGAGATGGTTGGATTGATGGTTATCTCGATACTTGGTTGGATGACCCAGCTAAGGAACATATTTCGATTTTGGGAGAATTTGGGACGGGTAAAACTTGGTTTTCTTTTCACTATGCTTGGGTGGCTTTACAAAGATATCGGGATGCTCAAAATAGAGGTGTAGAACGTCCTCGTTTACCTTTGATAATTACTTTGCGGGATTATGCGAAAGCTTTGAATGTGGAGAATGTTCTAGCTGGATTCTTTTTTACTCAACATAATATTCGGTTGAATAGTGAAGTATTCGAGCAGCTAAATAGTATGGGGAAACTGTTGTTGATATTTGACGGTTTCGATGAGATGGCTGCCAAAGTTGATAAACAACAGATGGTAAATAACTTTTGGGAATTGGCTAAAGTGGTGGTTCCCGGAGCTAAGGTTATATTAACTTGTCGTACCGAACATTTTCCCGAAGCTAAGCAGGGTAGAGCTTTATTAAATGCAGAATTACAAGCTTCCGTTGCGAATTTAACGGGAGAAACACCGCAATTTGAAGTATTGGAATTAGAAAAATTCAACGACGAGCAGATTCGTCAGGTATTATCTTTTGAATCCGAAAGCGGAACAGTTGAGAAAGTGATGAATAATTCTCAGCTTTTGGATTTAGCACGTCGTCCGGTGATGACGGATTTAATTATCGAAGCATTACCCGATATTGAAGCAGGTAAACCAGTTGATATGTCACGGGTTTATTTATATGCTGTCCGACGGAAGATGGAAAGGGATATCAAATCGGAGCGTACTTTTACATCTTTAGCAGATAAGCTTTATTTTCTGTGCGAATTGGCTTGGGAAATGCTTTCTACAGACCAGATGAGTTTGAATTATCGTTTATTCCCCGATAGAATTCGACAGTTATTTGGTGATGTAGTTAAAGAACAGAAAGATTTAGACCATTGGCATTATGACATGATGGGACAAACGATGTTAGTGAGGAATGCAGAAGGTGATTATACTCCCGCTCATCGTTCTTTATTGGAATTTTTTGTTGCTTATAAATTTGCTGGGGAATTGGGGATATTAGCAGAAGATTTTGTGGAAGTCGTTCGAGAACAGTTTGATGAAAGTAATTCGGTATCGGAACAGTTATATAAATGGGGAGAATATTTTCAACGTAATAGGGATAATCATCAAAAAACTCTAGTGCTAGGGTTTGAAAGTGAATCTTTGGAGAAGTTGAGAGAGACATTCGGATTTCAACCTTTGACTAAAGCGGTTTTGGATTTGTTAGTGGGGATGGTTGATAAAGAAAATGGTGTTGAGAAGTTGTTAAGGGTGATTGAAGAGACCAAGGGGAAGAGTGAGAAAGAAGTTGGTTATGTTGGGGGGAATGCTGTAACTTTGTTGTTGAAGTTTGATAATACAGCTTTGGAAGGGAAGGATTTATCAACAACGGTGATTAAGGGAGGAGATTTTAGCGATGCGATTTTGAGTAATGGTGATTTTAAGAAGACCAATTTGGTAGATTGTGAATTTACAAAACCTTTTGGTTTAATTACATCAATAGAATTTAGTCCA
>JBCBHT010000270.1:0-9882 GCA_038525335.1 Cyanobacteria bacterium J06621_15
TAAGCATAAGAGAGCAACTGTTTACGAAAATAATGTTTTGGTTAATCAAACCATAGCGAAGCAGAATCAAGCTTTACAAAACGTATTTGAACGGATTGAGATTACCGCTGTTGATTCAGAAGACGGTAAGTGGCAAAAAATTGACCATACCAGAGTTGACCAAGGGGAAGGAATTGGTATAGCAGATGGGGATGATGGTAATTCCGGACGCAGAAAGCGCATTGACGGGGATGAAGCTCTACAGTTGAAGATTTTAGCTAACGATAATTACAGCACTGCTACAGGGGCTATTCTGGGCTTGGATAGGGTTCAATCGAATGGTAGCAATGGTGGTGTTGTGAAGGTGGTAGCGATGAGGGGTGATATGGTGGTTGATGAAAAATTGTTTGATGTTGATACGAGAAAAGGGGAGGTAAGGTTTAGTAGCGATGTTGCTTTTGATGCTCTGCGGTTGATGAGTGGGGATGAGGATACTAAGTTTACGTTTAAGTATTTGGATTTTCAAGTTTTGTTGGATGGGGAGTGAGGAGTTCACAAGTAAGAAGTAAGAAGTAAGAAGTAAGAAGTAGCGGAAATTGCGGTCTTGGGGGAAACCCCCAAGAGCAAATTTCCAAGACAAGAAGTAAGAAGTAAGAATTATTGACCCGTAGATAAGAATAATAATACCGAAGCGGGAAATCCCGTTTCGGTTCTAATTCTCTCTTGGTAAGAGACAGCTTTATTCAATTTGAGCTGATTAAAATAGTTGAGAATTGCTCAAAAAGAAATTAATAAAGCAACTGGGGGATTATCCACAGTTGCTGAAAAGCTATTTAAGAAAATTTCTCAAATTCTTCTGATATTAATTAGATTAAATTTTCAGTGTCAAAACTGTGAATTATTCATAGGCTATACATTATACCCACCTTTTTTCTAAGATTATGCTACTGAAATTTTGGAAGATTTGTCAGTATCATATCTACTCGCTGACCTATTCTTACTCGGAACATACTCAATTAAATCAAAAGGCGTACATTGTTCATCCATTGGAGACAATTCATTTATCGCTTCACAAATTTGCTCCCACCTTTCACCACCAATTTCTGGCATTACCTCAGCTCTTTTTAATGCTGATACCGAGTTGGCACTTATACCTAAATGATTAGCAAGGTCTTTCCCTTTAATTCGGTGCCTAGCCATAACTTCGCTCAATTTCCAACGAATCACATTTTTAGTCATATATCCCACATATATACTTTACTACTTAAAACCAAAACTGACTAATTACAAGCATGGACTACATTTATACAACTCATAAAATATTTTTTAACAATACAGCTTTATAAAATCAATGCAATTATTGTATAATATTTAAAGAAATAATAAAAGCAGCCGCCCCATTCTGCCAAGAAGTTACGACTGCTTTTACGTTTCAACTCTGTAGCTTAGACAAAAATTGTCCATTTACAGAGATTAACCATCTAATTTGTGGAACCAAATCAATTTATGGAACCAAAACCAAATCGAATCGAATCAATACATGGAGCTGAATCCAAGTCAAATCGAATCAATACATGGAGCCAAATAAATTAAAACATGGAGCCAAATTATGTCTAATTATAATCCAATAACGAAAATTTGGGACGCTTTGAGCATAGCCCAATCAAACCCAATAGTTGAGAATCAACTTCTTTTCTCTCAATTCCTTGAAAAGCAAAGCAAGCAAATAATCCTTTCAAGCATAGAAATAGATTCCGACGAGAGCGGAAAATACCGTGTTTGGAGAGATTCCCAGTTACTGGGGACATTCCAGCGAGACAAGAAAAACGGTTTGTGGATATCTCAACCCTGTAATTACCAGTTGAAACCTCTCTTTGAATCCAGCAATGACGCTGCAATGTTCGTAATCGAAATGAACGCGCTCGTAGCTGCTGCTTAACTAATTTTTTACCAGTTATTCTCCGAAGGGAGAATAACTTCAAATCATCCGCTTTGTTTTTCAGGGAATCTACCAATGACTGCCGCTACACTACTACCAAATACCGACTGTGCCAACTCTTTAGGTGAAGCAACAGTAAATATACTAAAAAATGCATTCTACTTGGCTAAACAGAAAGTTGAACTATCTCGCAAAGCTTATAAAAAATTAATCAAAGAGTGGGGATGGGAGAACGAGGACAAAAAATATCTCAAAGTTAATCAAACTTTTAAAAAGTTTTCACCTCAAGATTTAGCTCAAGTTGAACCAGCAACTATATTCTGTTTAGCCAATCAGAATAAAAAATATGCTCCTGTAATCGAAGAGCTTCTCGACATTAGCCACATCACTCAACAGACTGTTCGAGAGCTAATGAAACAGCAGCGTAAGCCTAAACCATTTCTCCCAGAAAAGCCGACGATTTGGAGACAAACTAGAGATGGTCGTAGATATTGGCAACCAGGTCCAAACTACGACCAAGAAACGGGTGTTATATTGCAAAAATTGATGGAATCTACTGGCAAAACTCCTCAACAGTTACTTGGAGAAGCTGTAAGGCTAGAATTAGCGATGATAGAGGGACGTTTGGTAGAAGTACCACAAAACGAGAAAACAGAAGCAAATAAGGCTGAAACTGAAGAAAGCTCCTTTGTCTATGAATCTTCAGAGAACGAAATAAGCGAATTAGCATTAGCAGAAAATAATCAACCAATTGAAATAGAGAATTGCGAAACACAAGTCAATGAAAATGTGTCTTCTTCAGAAGTTATTTCCAATCCAACAACAATTCAAGGAACATTAGAATTTCTAAGTAATGAATTGTTTAATGTTGTAGAAAATATAAATCATTTTGGTAGAAAAGAAGTTAAAGAAGCAGAAAAGCTGATAGCACAAATAATTGATTTTTGTAATGCTCAGCCCGTAGAAGAACAGTGGAATACTTTAGCCTCGATTACTCTTCGTAATAGTAAAGCTTTGATGGTAGTGATTGGATATTCTAAAAAAGAACATAAAGATTGGTTTTTTAATTTATCTCAATTGCTAGCGGATGCAGCTTTAGAAAATCCACAAGAATTAGACTGGGTTGATAAAAGGTTGCGTTCGGATGCACTTTTAGTAATTTCTAATAAAACTGCACTTTCTTAACATCAATAATATATGATTTTTTAATGTAATGTATACGTCTTAGTAGGTGTCAAGATAAAAATAATGAATGAATTTTCATATGTTGATGGGACTTTTACAGAATTTAGAAGTCAAATATTATCTTGGGATAATAAGTGCATAGAATATATCGCCAATTTCTATGATGGCAATACTGATAATATATAGGAATCCGGTTTGATTTTTGAATGAAATTAAGTATTTGTAGGGTGTGTTATGGCTTTAGCCTAACGCACCGAAACCTAGATAGGATGGTGCGTTGCGCTACGCGACAACACACCCTACGTGTTTTATGTCCTCCGGACACGCTTCGCTAACAATAATCAAATAGTAATCCTATAGTTAATACTTTGTTTGGTGATTGTTTTGCTAAGGCTAGAGAATTAGCCTTTTCTGTTGAAGATGATATAAGCTTTAGAGGAGTAGTTGACGAAGAAGGAAGAGTACAGTCAGCAGCAATTATTAGCGAAGGTTGTGTAGATACTGATTTTACTTCAAAGCCTACAATAATTATTGATACTCTTACGAACGCACCCTGGAACGTAATTGATAAAATCACCCCAGAAAATATGTATAAGCGTAAAGGTGCAGCAACTTCTTTAATTGAAGGTATTATTAAAGAAAGTTTATCAAAGGGCTTTGAAGGAGTAGTTAAAGCATTGGCAATACCAAGGGCTATAGAGTTTTATTTAAATCTAGGTTTCATAGAAAATGATTCTTCAGCGCTTAGTGGTTGTAGTACCTTCTTATTTAGCACAGAATATTTTAGATAATATTGAATCAAAGCGTAAATTACAAATATTTGATTAGGAAATTTAAAGTTATGTCAGAACAAAAACAAGCAACTCCGGAGCAATTAGAACGTTGGAGAAGATTAGATGAATTAGATAGCAGCGCTATGGTAGGAAGAATGGTGACAAAAGAAGAATTAGCAGAAATTTATCGCAGCGGTAAAGATGGTACTGCAATACTTGAATATCTTGTCAAAATAAGAGATAAACAAAAACGATTAAATAGGGAATTAAAATCGCTTGCTTCCCATGAAGAATGGTTGGTTAATCATATTAAAGAAACTTTGGGAGAAGAAAGACTTAGAGAAGTTGAAAATCAATAATTGTAAATATATTTGTTAAATATCAGTATAGTTATCATTGTTGTAGTTTAATAAATAAGCCATCATGCAGTAGAATAATTTATTTTTTCATCTACTGAAACTTTCTCATGAACCCAAATATTTCAGTTATTATCCCCGTTTATAATCGAGAAAGTTATCTCAACACTACAATTGAAAGCGTTTTAAATCAAACTTATACCGATTTTGAACTAATTATCTGGGATGATGGTTCAACCGACAATTCGTTAAATATTGCTAACCATTACGCACAACAAGACAAGCGAATAAAAGTAATTGCAGCACAACATGCTGGACCAACTCTCGCACTAAAAGGTGCATTTTCAACTACAACTGGAAATTATGTGGGCTGGGTAGATAGTGACGATGTTTTAGCACCAACAGCATTAGAAGAAACTGCTATTTTTTTAGATAATAATCCCATTTGTGGGATGGTTTATACGGATTACTTAGTTATTAATGAAAATAATAAAGTTTTGGGTAAAGGAAAACGCTGTGAAATTCCTTATTCCAAAGATAGATTATTAGTTGATTTTATGACTTTCCACTTCCGGTTGATGCGTAAAGAAGTATTTTTACAAGCAGGTGGAATTGATTCAGAATCTGGATTTGTCCAGGATTACGATTTGTGTTTGCGAATGTCAGAAATTACGCAAATAAATCATCTCCAACGTCCATTATATTATTATCGACTACATCCAGGCTGTATATCATCTCAAAAGCGCGTAGAGCTAATTTATAATACTCAACAAGCAATTGCAAAAGCATTAGAACGTCGTAAAATGTCATCTGAATATGACATTGAAGTAGAAATTGTTGGTCATTATTATCTTAAAAGGAAGAAGGAATAAAAATGAGGGAAGAGGGAAGAAGGAAGAAGTTTGGAATTGCAAAGGGACTGTTACCTTTATACGCAATTCTTACACCGTAGGTTACTGGGGAATTCAACCCATATTTAAACGGATATTGAAGTTTATTCCCCCTTGTTCCTTACGAATGAAGTTCGTTAAATATTTTAAATCCCACGGGACGACCTTGCGGTAATCGCTACGCACAAGATTGCGGATTATTTTTTAATAATATCGTTTTAAACTAAGGTGGTAAAGTTTTTTATATACATTACCGCTTCTTCCCTCTTTCTTCATTATCCTAATATACTAAAAGTAGATTCTAATTGGGTCTCTTTAACAAGCATTCGAGCATTACGTAATTTATCCAAAGCATAAAAAACTGCTAGCCTTTGCTGTTCAAATATTGGAGCGAACCAGGGTATAGTATTAATTAATTTTTTTAATTGCTCTTTATTATCTTCTGTTTGAAATGGATACTTCCAAGTTAATTTATCATGAAAAGGAGAATATTTAATTCCTACCCATCTTGATAGTTCTTCTGCTAATTTTTCATAGCTATCAATTTCTGGTAAAAGTGCTATCCGTTGTGCCATTAAATGTACAATCCAACTAGCATGGTTTTCTAAAGTACAAGCCGTATTTATTTTATTTAAAGCGCTAACAATCTTTGCTTGAGAAGGAGTTATAGTTATTCCAAATTGAGTTTGATTATCAATTATAAAAATATTATCTGCTTTTTGTATCAGCGTGACTGGTGCGAGTTTCCACAAATCCCAATTTTGTTGTAGCAATGTCCAATGTTGCTTATTGATGCGTTCTGCTGGTTGTTGTGCAGCAATTTCAAAGAAACGTTTATACATTTTTTTATAACATTCCGCACGTCCTTTATCAGAAGTTTTACGACTATTTTGGATAGGAGACCAAAAGTTGTAACGTACCAAAGCATCTTTGACGTAAAGAAAACGTAAGCCAATAATTGCAGCAATAGTGTAGTATTCTCTGTCAGTAGCAAGGAAAGTTTGTGGATTCCATGCTTTTAATTCTTGTAATTTAATCGCACTATCACGACGTAATAAATAGGATAAAGGAGGTTGCCAATTGTGGGATAAAGTTTCTAGTAAATAGTCTTCGTATTGTCGTGAAGTAAAACCGAATCGATATTCGCATTTTGGTTGGGGAATTATATGAAAAGGATTATTTCCTTTTTTAACAAGACTCTTATAAAAACAATATTCCCAATCTCCATAAGCAATATCTTTTTCAGGGTTTTGTTCTAATGCTGCTACCTGCAATTTAATTTTATCAGGCATCAATTCATCATCAGCATCTAACCATTGAATGTAATCACCTGTAGAATAGGTAAACCCATGATTGAAAGCATTATTTTGCCCTTGAGTATAGCAATTAGTAAAAATAACCGGATAGGAACTATTTGCTGCTAATTTATGAGCAACTTCGATTGACCCGTCAGTTGAATTGTTATCAACAATGATAATTTCTATATTGGGATAAGTTTGCTCGAAACAGGAATTCAAGCAACGTTCTAACATCATACCTGGGTTATAGCAGGGAATAATAATGGAAACAAGCGGGAACTTGTTTCCATCGTTCTTAACTTTTCTAATTGCTTGGAGTGGTAAATCTGTTTGATGTTGATTATTTATAATGGTCTTTTTTTTTAGCTTAGGTTTAATACTAAAAAAAGCTGTAAGATGAGTATCAAGTTCGTAATCTTCATCTAAGGAACGCCGTTTTAACGCATCATTGATTGCTTTTTGTGCCCAATATATATTCTTAAAATCATCGTTGGTAACGTTACCTGAGTGACGACGATAATAATAGAGGGATTTAGCAATATGGTAAACTTCGGTCACTTCAGATAATTTCAAACATAAATCGTAATCTTCTCCATAATCAAAACTATCATCTACACCACCAACTGCATCGTAAACGCTACGACGAATCAACCTAAAATGAAACGTCATTAAATCTACCAATAAACCTTCCTTGGAATAGGGTATTCTACAGCGCGGTTCATTACCCCGTAACTTTCCTTGTGAATCCATTATTTCATGATTCGTGTATACCAATCCTACTTGGGGATGATTGTTGAGAATCAAACTTGTTTCCTCAATTGCGGTAGGTGCAAGCATGTCATCACTATCTACCCAACCAATATAATCTCCCGTAGTAGCTTCTACAGCGGCTTTGATAGCCCCCGAACAACCCCTGTTTTGTTTGGTCGCAATCACTCGAATACGTTTATCTTTTTGTGCGTACTCATGGGCTATTTCTAATGAGTTATCAGTACTCGCATCATCCCAGATAACTAGTTCAAAATCGTGATGAGTTTGATTAAGAACGCTTTCTATAGCATTTCTTAGGTAGTGTGAGCGATTGTATACTGTGATGACAATGGAGATAGTAGGCTGCATGGATTGAGAATACGAATGCTTTATATAGCAGTTCTCGCTAATATACAGCTTCATATACATTAGTACTTTTACTTAATTTAGATAATTTATTATTTACATAATTGCGTATAGCTATGGTTGCCATCGCTACTTTATTAAAGCCATGATGCGGTTATTAGTTCTAACTCTTTATCCAAAGAATACAATCTAATTGCTTCTACCGAGGATTGTTCTACCCTATGGCTCCCATACTCAAATTTGGCAATCAAACAATTTCTACTGCGGAATTACCCCAGCTGCTTGCGGGTAATCAAATGCTACCTATTTTGTGCCGTTACCTGATAATTAATCAAGGTATTTCCGGTATCGAATTAACCAAAGACGAAATTGCGATCGCAACAAACTCATTTTTTGCCAGGAACCAGATAGAGTCGGAAGAAGCGCGTTTGGGATTTGTTCAGTATTACGGTATGAGTTTTGGGCAATTAGAAGAATTAGCTACCAGGGAATTACGGATAGAGAAATTTAAGCAAGCTACTTGGGGAAGTAAGGTAGAGTCGTATTTTTTAGCAAACAAGTCTCAATTTGATAAAGTAGTATATTCGCTAATCCGCGTTAGTGAAATGGAAGTAGCTCAAGAACTATTTTTTCGGATACAAGCAGGAGAAGCAAGCTTTAAAGATAGCGCTAGAGAATATTCAGAAGGTCAAGAAGCACAAACTGGTGGATTAATTGGACCAGTTGAATTAAGTACTCCCCATCCGACAATAGCTAAAATGCTTTCTACCTCAGCCCCAGGAGAATTATTAGCACCAACAAAATTGGGAGAATGGTTTGTAATTTTGCGGTTAGAGAAAATTATTAAAGCACAATTAGATGAAACTATGAGGCAGCATCTTCTCAATCATATGTTTGAATCTTGGGTCGCACAAGAAATGAAGCATTCACCGGTTTCGATTAATGAAGAAACAGATAATGATTCTTTCGTTCTTCCTCAATCACAAATTACTGCATTACCAGTTTAAGGAAAATCCAAAATAGAGATGACTAACACCACTCCTTCAACACAGGATTTTCTAAATAGTATTTATCCATTTAACCAGCTGTCTGATGAAAAACTGGTCTCCGTTGTAAATAAATTGCAATCTCTACGTTATAGAATGGGTCAAACAATCTTTGTACGGGAAACCATGCCCGACAAGGTTGTTATTATATATGAAGGTCAAGCACGGTTGTTGGGATATGCTCCTGGTGCTAAGTTTCCAGAAACGCTACAACTATATAAATCTGGGGACATTATAGGTTGGACTTCTTTAATACGCGGTATACCTTGTGAAACCGTTATCGCGACAATCGAAACTAATTGTATTTTTATACCTAAAAGCGATTTTATTCAACTGTTAGAATCACAATTTGATCATACAAAAAATAATATTGAAAGCTCTCAATCAAATAAGTTTGTAGAATATTTTTATAATCAACCAAGTTTAATTGAAGTATATGATTTATTAGGAAAAGAATTAGAAAGACGTGCTGTTGGATTGGCTAATCTCAAACAATTAGCTACCGATACTTTACAACAAGCACAAATTATCAATCTTCCCCCAGGAAAAACCCCGCTATCCCAACTAGATTCACAAAAAATGTGGTTGGTTAGCAGTAAAGGTTCTAATTATGATGCTGGTACTAGAATCCCCACCCCAACCGAAGAAGGGGAGAAAGAGTATATTGAAGTAAAGACTAACTCGTTTCTTCGTGTATTAGGTTTGCAAAAACCGGAAGAATCACTCAGTCCGAGTGAGAGTGAACAGATAGAGAAAGATACTTCTTCATCACCTCACACTTCCAATTCCCCATCTCTCCCTCTAGCTTCAATCTGGGATAACGCACCCTTCGCTCCAGCAACCCCAGAAGAACCAGAAACCACAGAAACCGACCAATTTACTAAATATCCTTATATCCACGGTAGAGGACCAGTTGACGCGACCCTCGCTTGTTTCCAGATGCTTTCACAATACTGGAAAATGCCGTGGAAGCGAGATGTACTCAAACGTGCTTTAAACAATTCCTATAAACGTACTGGTGGTGTTTCTATTCAATTATGCGGTGCTGTAGCAGAATTGATGGGAATTTCTTCTCAATTAGTCCAAGTTCCATCGGAAGCAATTACTAAACTACCTACTCCGGTAATGCTTCCTTGGCAAGATAGTTTTGCAATTCTTTATAAAGCTACTAGTAAAGAATTGCAAAACTGTCTTGCCAAGGAAGCATTACAGGGGTAGGTAGTTTAGTAATAGCTTCTGCTGGAACTTGGACTAGTTGAGAAGAAATTCCCATCAATTCTGCTACAGCACCGCATAATTG
>JBCBHT010000271.1:0-9876 GCA_038525335.1 Cyanobacteria bacterium J06621_15
GTTAAGCGAAGCGCAACCCAACTCGGGTGTTGGGTTTCACTCCGTTCAACCCAACCTACGAATAAGTTGTTGTAACCCCTCAAAACTTATGTGGTCAAGTAGTAGTATTCGACCACAAAAGTTTTGCGGGGTGGGCATCCAACCCACCTGGGGTTGAAAACCCCAGGCTAACAGCAAAAGTCCTCTGAAGAGGACTGGTAAATACCCCGCAAAATTAATTTGGTGGAGTAGTAGTACTTGACCACATTAATTTTGCGGGGTTGAGAAGTCTCTCCGTAGGTTGGGTTGCGTTTCACTTAACCCAACCTACGGAGCTAGACTGGGGTTTGCAACCCCAGTCGGATTACGATAAAAACCCATCATCTTCAATGCAACAACCACTACTGCATTAATTTAGATTCTGTCGCTGAATTTGCTGTTGATTTGCAGGTTCTGCATTTATTGACTGCTGCAATACAAACCAACCAGTTATTGATGTAAAGCCCAATAATGCAATAATCAAACTGATTCATCTTCCTCTAGTTTTTTCCACGATTGCTGACTCTTTTACCTATAGCGGAAAACAAATTAAAAGAATTATTTGGTTGATTGTGATTCCCCATCAACGCTGTAGCAATGGCTTTTAATCCTTCTGCATCGCTAAAGTAACTCATGTGATTTGAGCCGGTTTGATAAATTTGCGGTTGAGGATTGCGGTTGCTATTAACACTCGTAATACTACTTACGCTTACACAGTCATCATTAGGTTGATTGAAGAAAGCTAAGTTTCTGACTTTAATTCCCAATTTTTGGATGATTTGCTGCAAGTTCTCATTGTTATTGTTTGCAGAAAATATTGAGTTATTCCCAGCAATAATTGAATAAGGAATACCTGGATCTGGACTAGCAGCTAAGGTTTTGAGAAAATCCGAACCCGGTTCCATTTGGTCTAAGCTAACGTCGATAGTTTCAATGGTAGCTAGCAAATTACCTAATAGTTTTACAGGTAAAGCGACTGTAGATAAACTATTTAA
The DNA here is from genome assembly GCA_038525335.1 of Cyanobacteria bacterium J06621_15. GTDB lineage: Bacteria > Cyanobacteriota > Cyanobacteriia > Cyanobacteriales > Nostocaceae > Rivularia. Next base: position 1,014 of record JBCBHT010000271.1, read on the forward strand.
CCCCAATGTAAGTAATATTATCGCCCAGCTTTCTATTATGGCTAAAGGTGAACCAGCATTTGGGGTTCCTAGCATAATTAAATGATTGACGATTTTATTTCCACCTTCTCTTTCGATAAACCAGCGAGATACTAAACCACCCATCGAATGTGCAATTATTTGCAGTTGTTTACCGTGATTTTCACCCAAACCCACTGCTTCTAAACGCTGTTTTAATAATCTGGCATTTTCTTCGATGGTAGTATGGAGATTTTCGTAGTCAAAGCTCAAAATTAAATCACATTCTTGAACTAAAGATTTTTCTTCACCTGCTACTTCAACTTTCGCTCGCTGCATACAAGGTAGTAAACTTTCAGTCTCACCTGTAATCCCGTGAATAAATAAAACTATTTTCTCTGCTTGAGCAACCCTTTGTTTAACTTGTTGTATATCTAGCTCGTAACTAATGCTTTCGTCAGTTGCTACATTTGCTACTGCTAAGTGAGGATAGGTATATTCTAATCCTAGCTTTTCACTAGCAATTTTTTGGAAGAAAATTTTGAAAGCACCTTTTAAATCCCGTTCTCCTTGATTTACGGGTTCTGGTAAATAATCTAATCTGATTTCGGTTCTACCATTTTTAGAATACCCGACTCCCAAGGGAAGATAAAATTCACCGTCATAAGCAATGGGTAAAACTTTTTCTCCCGGTGCTAAGGAACTGTCAACAACTAATTTTAGCGGATTTTCGCGGGTGACTGTGGCGATAGTTTCGGGGTTGACATCTGTTAATTCTAAAGCGTTGGCAGCGGGTTCGATTCCCCGAGAAGTTGTTAATGCAAAGGGTTGAATAATCTCAGGGTTTTCTCGCAGTAATGCTGGTAAATAATTGTAATTTATATTTCTCGTAGATGAGGAAATATTTGTTAACCGTGCTTCGGCTTTTAATTGAGGATGAGTTTGTAATAATACTCCTGCACCGAGGGATACTCCACTTCCTGAGTTGGGTAAGGTGATAGTTTCTAAAGGTCTATGAGTTTTAATCACTACTTGATAAGTCACCCAATCATCGTATTCTTCTGGTTCATCATCGGCGATTAAATCCCTTTCTTGCAAGCGATTCATTAAACGATTAAGAGTACCAGCACGCAGACTTCCTCGTTGGTTGGGGGTATATTTTTGACGCGGTAAATCGAGTTTATCCTGTTCCAAAAGCCGAGCGTCAAATTCCGAAGTGCAAACAATTAGTTTAAAGATATCTTTGAAATCGGTAATTCCCCGCTCCCATACATCTTGGGGAACGCTTCCACGAATCGCTTTTTTACCAAAAGCCCAAACTTCTTGATTTGGTTCAATTTTGACACAACCAGCTTCAAAAAAGCCTGCATTTATGGCAAATTGTTCGGTTAAATCAAGTAAAGCACAATAAAGGGTTTCATCGCTGGTGTTTTTCAGCTTGACTTTAAAAGCCGGTTTTTTCCACTGACCGCTGTTGTCTTGATAGTAATTGAGATGTATTTCACCATCTGATAAAATTTTATCGTCTTGATGAATTTCCAATTTAATCGCATCGGAACTAATACGACTGTTGGCAGTGCTGGAAAGTTCGCTCAGATTTGTCCATCGGGTAATATGTTCGAGTCGTTGAATTATTTTGTCAGCATTATCTTTGGTGTAACCGTATGAAGTAACTATCGGTACACCATCACCAGGTCGAGTAATGATATATTCATTCCTTAGAGCTATAACTTTAAATTCTGCTGTTTCGCTATCGGTTTCTCGAATGTAAAGCGAAGGTTGATTATCTTCGATGGTTTGGATTGCTTGCTGTAATAATTGCACTCCTTCGCTATCACCTTCAAAGCGTACAGCTTTCGGGGGTAAAGGTAAGCTGGTTATAACGGCTTTAAAAGTTTGGTCTTTTTTATCATCAAAGTTAGGAGTAATTTCAACTTTACTTAATTGCGGTAAAACTTGTGTAACTTTGGCTGAAGCGATTTTATTTGATAATTTTCGTAAATCTCTTCCTTGGGTTTCAATGGGGAAAAGAGCTAACTGCATAGTTTCTTCACTATTCCCACGTGGTACACCATGTACAGCACCACCATCAATTACCCAACCGTAATCTTTGTGATGAGAAACAGTATAGTAAGGATGGCGCTGGCTAATAGCACCACCCAAAAATAATTGGTCTAAATCGCTTGTTTCGATAGCTTCTAACTGGGGGGATTGATTGCTAACTTTACTGCGTACTGAAGCGTTGATTTGTTTGAATAAATCTCGATAAGTTAGATTTCCCTTAGTTTTTTTAAGAGTTTCGGTCAGAAAATAACAAAAAGCTCCCCGATGTTCCCCATCAGCGCGATATTCTTTCGCAGTTTGGGAATTTTGACAAGACGCAAATAAAATATGTTTTCCTCTAGGTAAGTTCCACCCAGAGGTTTGTTTATGGGATGCAGTTATATTTTCAATTTCTTCTGGTGAGAAAATAAAGCTATCTAAAGGACGGGAGCGCTCATCTGTAGAAAATTCGCGGACTAGGGTTTCTTGGAATGGGTCTCTAGTACCCGAACCAGAATGACAGCAATCTAAAATCAAGGTAATGTGGGGATTTTTTTGAGCAACTTCCGAAATTAATTTGCTCAATTCCTTATCAGCTAAATCCCAACCTCCTTTTGAGCGACTATCATAACAAACTAAGGTTTCATTTTTTCTATCGGGTTCCAAATCCCAAAATTCTGGTGGTGCTAGCTCTCGGGAACCGTGACCGCTATAGTAAAATAACGCGACATCATCGCCACCTGCTTGACACAAATGCTCGCGAAAATTATCAATAACAGCTTGACGGGTTGCTTGTTCGTCCTTGAGAGTCTTTAACTTTAAATCCCATCCTTCAGCTTTTACGCGAGATTGTAAATATTCTTCTACCGCATTTACATCGTTAACACAACCTTGAAGGGAGCTAACGGGAGCAGCGTATTTATCGATTCCTACTAATAATGCGTAAATATTACTAGTCATAATTATGTATCTGCAATTTGCTCCATAGTTATAGAAGTTGTGGAATTGGACTTATGCAGTAATTCTTTCTTAGTGGTTATAAACTGTGTAGAGACGCAAGGGTTTTGCGTCTCTACAATATTCACCATAATTGATCATATACATCAATAGTTATAATCTCATTCCACATTTAATACAGAAGTTATTAGCAACCGAATTTTCTTGACCGCAATTTTTACAGGTAAGATTATTCACTACGGGTACTGGATTTTGTGTAACATCTGCTTGCTTAATTCCAGCAAAGTGTTCCAACAGCATTCGGTGGTAAAACATATAGCCACCTCCTACTTTTTTCATTAACAGACGTTTTGCAGCATAGTCGAGAAAGCTAGCGTAATTCCAGGGAATGCGACCTTTTTGGGTCAGCATTAAGCGCAAGTTTAAATGCTGGATACAAGCTGTTCCACCGTATCTAAGTCCTCCTATAAACCCAAACATAAGTGCAATAATCAGTAATCCAGCCAGCGTTTCAGTATCAACATTATGCCCGGAAATTGATCTCAAAAGTAATGCCAAAATTAGTGTCAAACCTAGTACAACTATGGCAAAATTTTTAGCCGAACTCTTAATCCCTTGATTAGGAACTGTTCTATGTTCTACTTCGGTGCCACCTAAGCCACTACTTAGTCCTGTAATTAGCCCTCCAATCACCGCGAAAATTATCCCAAAAACAATGGATGCTAACACCATATAAAGCAAGCTACCAGCATATTCGCTCACCGCAATCAACACTCCAAAAATCACTCCGAAAATCCCCCCAGCGAGTCCTCCAACACGCAGTTCGCGAATTAGCCTCGACCCAGCTCTTTGCCACGACCAGCTCATTTGTTCAAGTAGCTTGATTTCTATTGGGAACCAAAGAATCAAACCTGGAATCATCGCTGTAAATAACATAAATAGCCAACCCATTAACTCATCTTCTGGGCTTGATTGCGACTGATAAAATGGCGCGCTCAGCAAAGAAATCAGCACAATAATTAGCACAAAACTCAGCGCTCCGAACAAAGAATTTCTAATTCGATAGGCTTTTATTTCAGTTTGATTATTTAACCAAGTTGGCTGCATCTTCTCAATCAAAAACACCGTTTGCGATTCATTTACCATTCGCTTTGCTAACCAAGTTAACCAGCGTTTAACCTTTTCTTTGGGATACTTTTCAGAAGCACCTCGTCGTGCCAACATTCTTTGAATATAAGCATCAAACAAATTTTGATAGCGATTTTCCGACGAACGAAACTCTTGAAACAACTCTTCTTCCGACCACCCTTGGTACGTTACGCTCATGATGTTCAAAATCAGCGGTGTCCGAGCAAATGTTTCCAGTTCGGTATCCCGTTGCAAAAGCTTTTTCAACCCAGCAAGTGAATTACCTGCTTCGTCCAAAAACTCATATACTTTTTCTGGTGACATTGGTTTAATGCAAATAGCACTGCTCAGTTGCAAGCGTTCGGTAAGGGCTTCATAATCTTTGACACGACTACAAACTACCATCTCTGTGATGTTGTGATTGATGATGAATGTATTTAAAGCGCGAACGCATTCATTGCGATATTTTTCTTGAACTTCATCCAAACCATCCAGCAACAGAATTAATTTTTCTTGCTGAATCCAAGGTTCGCTCAATGTTTTAGGAACTTGATATTTTTCTTTTAGTTCCTCAATTAACCATTTCTCAATTGGTTGTCGCTTCTTTGTCCAAGAAGACAAGTTAAACACTACTGGAATTGGCTGGCTTAAATCGTTTTCCATCTGTTCAACTAAACGTTGTGCCATTTGCAATAGCGCAATAGTTTTACCAGAACCGGGTTCTCCCAAAATTAATAGCGTTTTACCAAATCCTATTTGGTCATGAATATCTGTCTGCTGTAGTTCTTCAAAGGATTCATTCAGTTCTATAAATTCTTCTACCCCGTCGAATGGTTTACTTACAGCATCGGAACGCTTTTTCAAATCGAGATTAATTGCTTCATCAGCGTAAAGAGATGGTTTAAGAAATCCTTCAATCCAAAAATCTTTGACTTTGCTCAGTAAAACTTTTCTTTGTTGATATTCCTGTTTTGTAATGGGTTGTACGCGCTCCCTGGCTGAAATCTGCCCAAATTGCTCCCAAGCTTCTCTAGTCCCATCTTTATATTCTTTGCGCTCAACTTCTTGAACAATTGATTCAACAAAATTGGATGAAACTTTCGCTTTTATGGAAGATGATAATTTATTTTCTAAATCTCCTTCTAGTTCCAATGTATGTTCTAAATTATTTTGCTCTAAATTATTATTGGAAGAAGAGATACTTTTCTTGTATAGTTTTGGCTTCGCATGTTCTGGCTTGACAAGAATTTCACTATCAATAGCTACAAATTCACGATTTGTGCTAGACCTTGAAGACCTAGAAGTTTTTCGTCTTAAAGTTTCTAGTTGAATCTGAACCGCAATACAGCCAGACTCATAAGCTCGCTCAATAGATTCTTCATCTGCTAAAGCTTCGTAAAACCCCACTGCAAAAATATATGCTGCGCGGTCGAGAATTTCTTCGCTCATACCGATAGCATAATTAATATGTTTAGCTACAGCTTCTGCTTGTATATAACTCGTACAAGCATTAAAAACCGAACATTCAATATCTTTAGCAAAATATTCAAACGAACGAACTAATGCTTCGGTACTAACAAGTTGCTCTCGTCCATTATCATCCTGAAATAATAATCCTTTTTCTCCAGTACCATGTCCGCAAAAATGGACAATTTGCGGCTTATGATACCGCAATGATGCTAATAAATCGCTTGGTCGAACAGCAGTTTTAAACACTACTTCATATTTTTTATCTATTTGCTGTTGAATATTCTTTTCTAATGCATCTTGCAAGTCACGAATCTCCGAATCCAAATTCTTAAGGTCGCCTTTAGGATTTGATGCTAAAACTAGGATTTTTTTCATGATAGCTCCAATAAGTTTCTTTCTTTGTTTAATCCCACATTCCGCACCCTAACTATCACATAAGTATTTTTACTGCTTTTTAGAATAAAATAAAGCTAGTTTATATACTTAATATCCTTGTTTTAACTGATATTCAAAATTATATCAGCATAATTTGTAGCTCAAAATATAGGAAAAATTAAGTGATTACCGATTGTGACACTCGGGGTGCGGAATGTGAGCTTAATTACTTAAATTCTTTACTGCGTGACAGTGACTTGTATCTGCTTAGTTGTCCATTCTTCATCAGGTTCTGATTCAACAATCAAGTCACGACGAATGTCGGGAGGATTGTCAATATCTGCACCAATTTGACTCAAAAGATAATTCAGGGGATTAATATTTTGAAGGTTTCCTCTTGTGTTTAATTCTTCGACTTTTTCTTCTAAATATGAGTTAAGGTTTCCTCTATTTTCTAAACCGCTATCGAGAGCAGGTAATGTTAACCATTGAAAGTTAGCCAATCCTTTAGTAACAAATATTTTTAGGCTTTCTTTGGCTTGTTGATATTCGTTTCCTAATCGCAAGTGTAATTTAGTAAATGCTTGTTGATTTGGCTGTAATACAAAGAATGGTGAACTTTCTCCCTGGATAGGAATTTGTGAAATTTTCCAAGTGGGTACTAAATCGAGTACGGCAATATTAAGCGATTGAAAATAATTATTTTTAACTTTTAAATAAGAAACCGTCCCAGCTTTTAAGGTAAGATTATTAGCATTAGCTAAAGGTTTTTTATTGGCATCGCATAATTCAAATTCTATGTAATTGTTTAATTCAGAAGTGGGATTATCTAATGCTTGAACGGACTGATATTTTATTAAGTGAACTAAACGCTCAACTACTTTTTTTGCTGCTTCGGAATCATTTATCATCAACTTTGGACGCAGGTTTTCTAATGGTGTTCCAATACTGATTTCATATTCTCCATCTCTACCCACAGCTACTTGATAATGTGCTTCTTCTCTTTCTTTTATTTCCACTACCCAGCCATTTCCTTTCAGCGCTTGACGCACTTTTTCTAATGCTGCAGTTTGCTGGTTAACTAATTCTGAAGGTAATTCGTTTTCTTTACTTCCTGTTTGTTTCTTATCAAAAAATCGTACTTTACGAATTAAATCTACAGGTGCAGCTAACATCACCGCAGCAGCACCGGGTTCAATTTTACCTTTAACCTCGATTCCTCCTGCTGCTGCATCTACAATTCTTGCTGTAGATTTATCTGCAAGGGGTTCTGTAATTTCCACAATGGCTATTTGTTGTGTTTTATCCGCAAAGTCTTTGACATTCACTGGATAAATAGCAAAACTAGTTCCTTGGCTCAAACCCTGTGCTAATCCAGCATCTAAGGTGATTTCTTGCTGGTTATCCGATACCTTGACAACATTCACAGTATATGGAATAAATTCCGTATCAACCCCAAAAACTTGGCGATCGCCATTTCCGGTTAACATGGGTAGCTGTTGGGGGAACTTACTTTGCACCATGCCTTTGACGCGATTGTACAGCGACCTGTAGGTTAAGGGTGAGGTACTGCTGCTTAGAGTATCAATCATCCAGTAGGTTAATGCACCGTTTCTTTTACTGCTGTTATTGCTGATTGCATATTCATAAGCAAATTCCGAAGGACGACAAGCAGCTAAAAATACATAATCTTCCGTTTTTGGCAGCCATACTCTTGATTCACTGGAGTCATTTTGAGTTAAAATCCGCCAGTTATGTAACAATTCCTGCCGAGAAGCAACTAAACTATCTTGATTTCGAGGAGCAGTATCAATACCGTTATTTTCACTACCGCGAATCGCACAATCACCCCTAGTAGCACCTCCCGAATGACAGCTATCAAAAATCACCGTGACAATACAGCCTTTATCCGTCAAACGCTTTATTAAAGTGGCAATTTCCACATCTCGTAAATAGCGATTGCCAGAACTACTGATATCGCATGGTACAATACTTTCATCATCAAGTCCCTCACCCTTCAATTCCGGGTAAATAGTCAGAGCGCGTCCTCCATGTCCAGAATAATGGATATATACTTGTTCTGCTTTTTTTGCAATTGCAGTAATCTCATTAAAAGCATTAACAATATTTTCGTAAGTTGGTTTGACTTCTTTTCTTGCCAACCTAATTTTTGATAAGCTAGAATTTTCTTCAAAAGGAGAAGTTAACTTCCAAATATTTGACTCAGGAACTTTCAAACAATTTTGAAGATAGCCAGCAACTAAATCGATATCTCTTGCACATCCCCTCAAATTTTTGAATAAATTATTTGCTCCGTAGTAATCGATGCCAACTAATAATGCATAAATATTACTAGTCATAATCATGTGTATCCGATTTACTACATAATTATAGAAGCTGTGGGTTTGAACTTATGCAGTATCAAAAAAAATGTTCCAGAATATGGTCTTTCAAACCATTTGTCGTCCAATCAAATCAGCAAACAATCCCTTATAAACAGTTAATTCCTGAAAATTCCCCTGCTGAACAATCTTACCCCTATCCAACACGTAAATCCCAAACCAGCAGTGGTTACAAGTAGTCATCTTCCTCGGGTTCGCAGTTATAAGTTTTACCAGGAACTACCACCACAGTAAGAGTAACAGTAGAACAAAAAAGCCCATCACTTTTGTTTTACAGATTTTGAGGGAGTGGAGTGGGATTTCAAGCAGCTAGCAGTCTGTCCCATAAAAATTACTGGTGTAGAGACGTAGCAGTGCTACGTCTCCCGACGTTGTGGAGAAAACCAACTACTTAAAACTAATGAAATAGACTACTACTTCACCACATAAGTTATGAGGGGTAAACATCAATTTGATTTGAAATCGAATAATCCTCTAAACCCTCTTCCCTC
>JBCBHT010000272.1:0-9761 GCA_038525335.1 Cyanobacteria bacterium J06621_15
AAATTTCCTTGAATCACTCGCGAACCTTCACGATTCCATAACGTAATTTGTTGGGAAATCTCTGGTTTTTGGTTAATCAAAGCTTCTATTTGCTGAATTCCGTAAACCAATTCTTGTTTAGGAAATTCATAGAGCAATAACTTACCATATTGTTCTCCATCGGAACGTGCAGCCAACCAAGCAATTAAGTTTCTTCGTTGGGTTGGAGTAAAAGGAAGTAGTAAAATAAACTCCTCTTTCTCTTCATCAGGTAACTTTGTAATTAAATAGTAAGGTTTTACCTGTTGCTGTTCGGTTCCGTAAATTTCGGTAGGAATTTGCCACAAATCTTCCCGGTTGTAAAATACCTGGGGGTCAGTCATATGGTAAGCCAGCAAGCGTTCTGACTGAATATTAAAATAGTCTAATGGGTAGCGAATATGACTGCGGAGAGTCGGAGGCATTTCCGACAAAGGTTTGAACATTGACGGAAAAATTCCTCCCAATGTGTTGATGATAGGGTCATCAGGGTCGGCAATGTAAAAGCTCACGTCACCGTTGTAAGCATCAACAACGATTTTGACGGAATTACGGATGTAATTATATTTATTTTTACCTGGGTCGGAATAAGGATAATGGTTGCTGGTTGTATAAGCGTCAATTATCCAATACAAATATGTTGGTTGGTCATCAATAGTTGTTCCTTTTCCATCTGCTGCAACTAAATAAGGGTCGCTATCAAAACGTAAAAAAGGTGCTATTGTTTGTATTCTTTGTTTTATATTACGGCGAAAAATAACTTTGGTTTCTGGCGTAAAATTTCGGGTTAGCAGCATCTGCCAATCCTTAAGATATTCTGCAAATAGCAAGCGTCGCCAAAGTGATTTTATCGAAATTCCACCAGTACCGTCGTAAACATTAAATTCATTGGCATTCCCACTGGGATAGTCAAATTCTTGTGTTTTCGTTCCCGTCATTATATAAGTATCGGCAATTTCTCCAAAATAAATTCGCGGATTCGCAACGGGAATACTATCACGAATTGCATCGTTCGATATTGATAAAGAACCTTGATTCTCTGAATTTTCAACCCCAATATCTTTAATAAAGTAAAAAGGTAATCCACCATCTGCAACTTGGTTCACTGGGCTAAGGGTAAATCCGTAGCCGTGAGTATAAACTAAATGTTTGTTGACCCAAGTTTTTGCCGCATCGGGAACGTCATTATAGTCAAGTTCTCTTGCAGCGATAATGGTTTGCTGTTTATAAGAAGCTTGAGATTTAAGACTACGTTTGAGAGTGTAACGGTCAATATCTGCATCTGGAAACTTATAATAAGGTCGAATTTGCTGCAATTGACGATTACTTTGTAAAAGCGGTCGTGCATCCCACAAGCGAATATTTCCAATAGTTAGGTCGTTTGCTTCAAGTTGAGGTGCCGTAAGGTTATTCTGAGGATTAAAAGTATTCGCATCAATACTTTCTAAATTAAATGCATCGCGGGTAAGCTCGATTGTACGCTCAATGTATGGTCTTTCGCGACTGATTTCGTTTGGCTGTACTACTAATTTTTGCACTATTGTTGGTAGAAAACTCACAGCAACAGTCGCAACTACAAGGAAGAATAGCGAAACGTAAACCAGTTGACGCGGATAAGGGGCACGTTTTATGCTTTGCTTTCTTCTTTTAGATAAATCCAGCGCTCGTACTGCTAAATAACCTGCAATAGCTATAGCTAAAATACTCAGCCCTGTATAAATAGGTAACAATACTTTTACGTCTGTATAGCTAGCACCGTAGTTTACCCCCAGTACAGAATACAAAAGTTGATACCGTAGCAGCCAATAACGTAAAGCTATAGCTGACATAGTTAAGCAACCTAAAGCATCGAGATGAAGTCTTTGCTGTACGGTAAAACCGGGGAATTTACCTTCGCTTAAGCTATTAGCTGAACGCAAATAAACCAATGCGACACCAGCTATACCTAATAGAAATAGCCCCAACAGCCAAAATTCTAATAATTCCCAAATTGGTAACGAAAAGACGTAAAAACTAATATCGCGATTGAATAAAGGTTCCTTTACATTAAAATTAGTAGCGCGAAAATATTCTAAAACATTTATCCAGCGTGCCGATATCAAGAAAGCTAAAAGCAAACTGATAAGTAGCGAAAATGCTCTGAGCCAAAATTTATAATTAACAATTAAAGCCGCAGTTACAACAGTGAGTACAGCTAACTGCAAAACCGTAATTACAAATTGGCGTAACCCAAATATATTAAAAATTAACTGTAACCAAAATGGGAATTTTATTGCTTCCGTGGGTAATTCAATTTCCGGATACCAAATATTTAAAGCTTGCTGACTGTAAAAAATTACTACCGTTCCTATCAAAACAGTCAATCCTAAAATCGTAGGTAAAAGCCAGCGTAATTTAAATCCATAAAGGTATGTAGGGGTCGTTGGAGCTTTAGCAAAAGTAGGAGAAGGGAAAAATTTTCCTCTATATGTTCTACTTAATTCTTGCTTAGCATATCCTGCTTTTGGGTGCTGAAATTTCTTTGCTATAGTCAAATTACCCAAAAGAAAACATACGCTTGTTAAAAAGGTAATCGTCCACAATCCAAACTGCGCTACCAAACGTAATAGAAATTCTGACAAATATCCAACTTTATCAAACCAAAGAATTTCTGCACCTAAGTGAGAAAATAAATCAATAATTAACCATAAACCCAACAAAATGGGAATTATTCGATAATTTTTTTTAGCAAAAACACTAACTATTTGCATCACTAAAAGTTAACTTTTTTTTAATCACTATTAATGAGAATTTGTGACTCATTTGTCTTGAGAATATTCACTTCCAACAGTTAAAAATAGAAAAGTTTCATCATTGATTTCAACAGATAATTAGACTGTATCTTTTTTGAATGGTACACCATTTTGATGAGTTTAATTGCTGAAATTAATTCATAAATCAAGAAACAGCATATCCGAATCCTTTGTGTGGTTAGTAATTTGATGAGGAGTGAAAAATGCGTTCTAAATTAGCTGCTTTGTTTTTAATCCTAGGTTTAGCTGCAAGCATCACCGCTTGTGGTGGTTCCAATAATACAGAAACTAACGAAGATTCCGCACCTTTAACTGAAGAAACTGTAGACACAGAAGCTCCTGAAGCTTTAGAAGAATCAGGTCAAGACATTCCAGAAGACCTTGAAGAAACTGAAGAAACTCCTGAAACCGAAGAAGTTCCTGAAGCTTTAGAAGAATCAGGTCAAGATATCCCAGAAGACGTTGAAGAAACCGAAGAAACTGAAGGAGAAGCAAACTAAAGCAAACTAATATTAATTTAATTGATTCTCATCACGAGATTTAAATTAAAATTTGTATTTGCTCATACATAAATTCTGTTAAGGTCATAAAATCCGGGCAAAACAAACGATTAGCATCCAATCGTTAAGTATATTGCCCGGATTATTTCTATTCTGACTTTTTATTAATTGCTGGGAAACTAAGTATATAAAAATTAATAAACCGCTTAATGCTTAATAATTAATAGTTTTTCTGCATTTTCTATTATATTGCGCTACGCGAAGGTCAAAGGTCAAAGACTGATAAATTTAAGCTTTAATTAATATCCTAATCCACCAACGTAATGTTATACATTAAGTAAAACCCAAAATATAGATAAAATAAGGGTAAAAAATTATAGATGAAGTAGCTTTACTATATAATAATTTTTCTCATCTAAATAAGTTTTCAAAATATAATTACCGTCAGGCTATTGATGATGATATTCAGTAATTTTTTGTTTACAGTTAAGAATAAACAAGAATTTCGATACTACATCTAAAGTCATTGCATATAAATAGATATCTTAAAGATAGATAATACCATATAAGCATTTGAACTAATCAAAAATATTTGAAATTTATTAATAATTTTTAATTGAGACCTTCCTCGTTGTAGTTTTAACTTCTTGTTGCAATTGTAAATACAAGCTAGAATAATTTGCAATTAGCTTTCAATAAAAGAAGCGTTATCACTCGACTTGTCAGTTTCTATTGAATCAATGTCGAGAGAAAGCAGGTGCAGCTGAAAAAAACAATTTAACAGACTAATTGATAGTGAGGAGTGTAGAAAATGCGTTCAAAAACAATCGCTTTGTTTCTTGCGTTAGGTATGGCTGCTAGCGTTACCGCTTGTGCAGGTGAAGCTCCCGAAGGTGGAGAAGGTGGAGAAGGTACTCCTGAAATCGAACAAACCACCCCAGAAGTTGAAGGTGGAGAAGGTGGAGAAGGTGGAGAAGGTGGAGAAGGTGGAGAAGGTGGAGAAGGTGGAGAAGGTTAAGCTTCCCTCATAACATCTACTTTTTATAGATTGACTTGCAAAGGGTAAGGAAAAGACGATAAAACCGTCTTACCTTACCCGAATTTTTGTGGAAAGAAGGGGAAGAGGGGGGAGAGAGGGAAGAAAATTAACTCCTAACTCCTAACTCCTAATTCATAACTCTCAATCTAAAATCTGTCTTGGAAAGTTTGGGGAAGAGAAGTTGGGGGGAAGATACTCTTCCCCTAAACTGAGCCGCACCTGACGGTGAACGGGGAAGAAAATCTACCCCCCAACTTTCCGCAAAATCTAAAATCTAAAATTCCTATGATTCTTACTATAGAAAATGTTCTGAGTACTGAAGAATTAGAAGCAATTACTTCTAAGCTTAACAATGCGGAGTTTGTAGACGGTAAACTAACAGCAGGATGGTTTGCAAAAAAAGTTAAGAATAACACTCAACTATCCTCGAATGCTGGGACTGGTCAGGAGTTAAGAATTATTGCACTCAAAGCACTCCAACGTAATAGATTATTCCAAGCAGCAGTCAAACCAAAAATTATCCGTCCGATGATTTTTAGCTGCTATTCATCGGGTATGTATTACGGTTCTCATACCGATAACGCAATAATGGGTGGTGAAAAGCCAATACGCTCGGATGTTTCATTTACCTTATTTCTTAGCTCCCCTTCAAGTTACAAAGGAGGGGAATTAGTTATCGACACCAGCTTAGGAGAACAAGCTTTCAAACTAGAAGCAGGTTCGATGATTGTATATCCTTCAACAACCTTACATCGAGTTGAAACAGTAGTTGAAGGAAAACGTTTAGCAGCAGTCAGTTGGGTACAAAGCTTCGTGCGTGAACCATCAGAACGCGAAATATTATTTGATTTAGATACAGCCAAGCAAGTGATGTTTCAAAAACATGGTAAAACCCCAGAATTTGACCTAATCAGCAAAACCCACGCGAATTTGCTGCGGAAATGGGCAGAAGTTTAAAAAATTATCAATTATCAATTATCAATTATCAATTATCAGTTATCAGTTATCAGTTATCAGTAAAAATACAACTTTTTTGAATTGATTGAGCTTTCATTCCAGAAATTAAACTATAATGATTGCTGCTTACTGAATAACTATATGTCCCTCCGGGACAGGCTATGTCCTTGCGGACACCTTCGCTAACACAGTTGACTGATAACTGTTAATTGATAATTGTTAATTGATGATTGTTAATTGATAACTGTTAACTGAATTGTTCTTCAGCATCTAAATTAAATAATTGTTGTAGAGTTTGCATGCAGTGTCTTCTAGCTTCGACATCTTGCTGCGCTCTTAACTGCACCATAGGGTCGTGTAATATTTTGTTGACGATTCCTCGGGTTAGAGCTTCAATTACTTCTTGATGTTTTTCACCAAATTCTGAACCTAATCTTGATAAAGCTTTCTCTAATTCTTGTTCGCGAATTGTTTCAATTTTGTTTCGCAAAGAACTTATAGTAGAAACTGTTTCTAGACTGCGCCACCAAATATCAAATGCTTCTACTTCTTGTTCTAGAATCCCTTCTGCTTCTAGCGCCATTTGACGGCGAGTTTCTTGGTTTTGTGCCACTACAGCTTTTAGATCATCAACATTAAACGCTTGTACATTATCTAATTCGTTCACATCTGAATGAACGTTACGCGGTACGGAAATATCAAATAACATCAAAGGACGACTTGGTTCTAAAAGCATTTCCAATTTGCTGCGGTCAAGTATTGGCTCCGTAGCAGAAGTGCTTGTAAAGACTAAATCGCTCTCGTTAATTACTGGCATCATTTGTTCGAGAGGTTGAGTCCGAATAGTACAAGCACTAAATTTATTTGCCAAATCTTCAGCCCTTTTCATGGAGCGATTTAGAATACAAATTTCATCTGCACCTTTAGATATCAAATGCTTGACCAACAACCGGGACATTTTTCCCGCACCAACAATAGTAACTCTTGCTGCTGCTAAATTTTGTACCTTTATTTGAGCTAGTTCAACCGCAGCAGAACTGATAGAAACTGCACCAGTTCCGATACTGGTTTCACTACGCACGCGCTTTCCGGCGGTTATTGCTTGTTTAAATAATTTATTTAAAACTGTTTTAATACTTTTATATTGTTGACCGATTTTATGAGTGGTTTTCACCTGAGCCAAAATTTGACCTTCTCCAAGTACCAAACTATCTAAACCAGCCGAAACTCGCATCAAATGCATTACTGCATCTTCATGAAGCAACATAAATAAGTGAGGTCTTAAAGAAGCTATGGGTAATTTGCTATGTTCTGAAAGAAACTGAGTTACTTCTCGGATACCTTGCTCGCTTTCTTGAGTAACGATATAAATTTCCAAACGGTTACAAGTACTCAGAATTGTAGTCTCTTCTATACTGGGATAGCTTAACAGATGAGCGATTGCACCTTCTGTCTGTGGTTCGGGAATGCTGAGCTTCTCTCGAACTTCAACCGGGGCTGTTTTGTGGCTTAATCCTACTACTGCTATATGCATTACTTTAAATGGTAATTGCTAACTATTTATTGATAATTGATAAAAGAAATTAGAAATTGGAAAGAATTAGGAGTTAGCGGAAAGTTGAGTCAGTCCGGTCTTGGGGTCTCCCCAAGTAGAGGAACTGACGTTGGGGTGTCGGTTTCCGGAGCCATTGCGGTCTTGGGGGTTTCCCCCATGAGCAAATGGCGTTCCCCAAAACGCATCCTCAACGGAGTTATGAGTTATGAATTATGAATTATTTGAATCAAAATTTTTTCTTATCCTATGAAGGCTTTGAGATAAGTCTCAAATCGTGCCAAAGGAAATTATCAACTCAATTAAAATGATTTTTACACTTAATTTAGATTAAATGTGAATCTTTTTTTTCAAAATTCTTAACTCTTAACTCTTAACTCCTAACTCTTAACTCCTAACTCTTAACTCTTAACTCTTAACTCCTAACTCCTAACTCCAGTGGTTTTTAGGTAAGACTTATGGTTTCTGGCTTATCGGTCATGTGAATGGTATCAACAAACCGGACAGTTTTGGATTGACTAGAAATTACTAAGCTTTGAGTTCTAGCTCCTCCGTGGAAGAAACGAACTCCTTCCATTAAGGTTCCGGGAGTAATACCGCAAGCTGCAAAGAGTACGTTCTCTCCGTTAGCTAGTTCTTCGGCTGTGTAAACTTTATCTGGGTCAGTAATGCCCATTTCTTTAAGTCTTGCAAGGTTGCTTTCCTTGCTTTCGCCAATTAAACCTGTTTTTACTATTTCTGGATCGTAAATCAATTGTCCTTGGAAGTGACCGCCCAAGCAACGCATTGCAGCAGCAGAAATTACACCTTCAGGTGCCGCACCGATACCCATTAGCGCATGAATATTAGTACCTTCAAAACCGCAGGAAATAGCAGCGGAAACATCTCCATCGCTAATTAAACGTACTCTTGCGCCAGCTTGACGAATTTCCGCAATTAAATCTTTGTGACGGGGACGGTCCATCACTACTACTACCAACTCCTCAACGGTGCGATTCATGCACTCAGACAGAATTTTGAGGTTTTCAGTAGCAGACTTATTAATATCTACTTTGCCTTTAGCTTGTGATGGTGCTGCTAGCTTTTTCATATAAAAGTCAGGTGCAGCAAATAAGCCACCTTTTTCCGAAATTGCTAAAACAGCCATCGAACCATTCTGACCGTAAGCTACTAAGTTAGTGCCTTCGCAAGGGTCAACTGCGATGTCAATTTCAACTAATTCATCTGGGTTACAGAAAGACTTGGCATCTTCGCGAGTACAAATTCCCACTTCTTCACCAATGTAAAGCATAGGAGCATCATCGCGTTCGCCTTCTCCAATCACAATGCGTCCGCGCATGTAGATTTTGTTCATTCTTTCCCGCATAGCTTCTACAGCCACTTGGTCTGCGGTATTCTTTTCACCTTTACCCATCCATCGAGCGCTGGCGATAGCCGCTTGCTCAACTACCTCAATAATCTCTAATCCAAGAGTATTTTCCACGAAGTCTGCCCTCTCAATTGCTTGGCCATTCGCGGTAGAATGCGAATTGCGATTTCAGTTATTAAGTCTACCAAAGGGCGTATACCAGTGGAAATCCGTCTTGCCTTGGGTTTTTGTTAAGTTTTGCTGCCGAGTATATTTCTGACATCGAACAGGTAGCATGTATAACAATTCTATTTTAGTACTCTTTATTACTTTTGTTCCGATATTGTGCGGATAAATTTTTAATTTTAATTAATTAATATAGAGTTATATTTTGTAGGAGTTTTAATTATTAATTGATTTAAAGTTTTAATTGTGCAAATGTCTATTAATACTAGGCTAAAAACTGACAATACGCCAAATCAAAAAAATAGATACATAGGTAGAAATATTTTTTAATCTTATAAAATTTTATAACTTATAAAACTATAAATTTGCGATAATAATAACATCAGAAAATAATATAAAATATGAGCCGTTTTCTATTTTCTACATCAAACTTATAGAATTTCGCTTATCTAAATTTTATTTATATTAATAAAGATTATAATTAAAATATAAGTTAAAATTCAACACAATCAAAATAAAAAGCCTATAGTTTCACTTATAGTATTAACTATCTATAAGTAGTGATTAATCTGATGAAATTGTGTAAATATTTATACAATTGTTTACTCTTAGCATTAATTGTACATAAAAGATTTAGGCATAACGAGATAAATTTGAGTTAACAGAAAACAGAAAACGGGATTCTGCTAGGCTAAGAGAAAGTTTCATAAATTTCACAACAAATATCAATAAAAATATGTTCGATTTTCTAAATCCACTTTTAGGTCGCCATCCCGAAAAAATTCAAGCAAACGTAGAGATTTACACTTGGCAGACTTGTCCTTATTGCATCCGTGCAAAAATGCTTTTGTGGTGGAAAGGTGTTAAATTCACCGAATACAAAATTGATGGAGATGCGACAGCCAGAAACGCAATGGCAGAACGTGCAAATGGAAAACGCACAGTACCGCAAATTTTCATTAATAATCAACATGTCGGTGGTTGCGACGAACTGTACAAATTAGATACTCAAAGTCAACTTGATTCCTTATTAAATCAACCAGCAACAGTTTAGAATATAAATTTTTGAGCATTAATAATTGGCATCAAAAAATTATATTAATCTTCAAAACCCGATTTGTCGTATAAATCGGGTTATTTTTCTTTATAGACCAGAAAATGTTTATTGGTCTGTTGGATTAATTTTGTTTGGTTTGTTTTCTTCATAACGTCGGGAGACGTAGCAATACGCCCCGTCTCTACATACCGTCGGAACTAATTAAAAAGCTAGTAATTTTATCTAACTCAAACAAATTTAATTATTAACTCATAACTCCTAACTCCTAACTCCTAACTCCTAACTCCTAACTCCTAACTCCTAACTCCTAAC